>CAJWIT010000003.1 GCA_913041945.1 uncultured Fidelibacterota bacterium | reverse complement strand
AAGGAGGTACAAAATGGCTGATGTAAGTTCAACCGTACAAGGTGTCGTCAGTGGTATAGTCAGTTTGATAAAGGGATTAATTGTTCTCTTTGTCTTCGTTAATATCCTGTATTCAACTGGATTTGATCCAGTAGGCGGGATAATAGATCTTGTGAGCTCTTTTGCTGATGGCGGCTTCGCAGGATTACTTGCACTGCTTGTATTTGTTTCATTTTTAGGTTAACAAGACAGGATACTGGCTAAATTCCCGTACAACCGGGAAATTGTATCCTTCCTAACTGGAGGCAAATATGAAACAGGCATTCGATATAGTTAACGAATGGCTAGGCATTCTCACAAAAGTTGCCGTCAACCTCGTATTACTAGGAATCATTATTGGGGTATTATTCCCCAATAGTGCCTTAAATATGATACCAAATCTCGGCGCAGTAATGGCGCAATTTGGTGAAGGCGGCTTTGCGGGTCTCGTTGCCCTGGCTATTTTAGTAACCTGGTATCAAAAAAAGTAACGAAAAGAAGTAAAATAAATTCACAAATGGGGGAGGGATAGTTGTGTTAACCCCATTTTACTTATCCACATAACCAAAGGAGGTACAAAATGGCTGATGTAAGTTCAACCGTACAAGGTGTCGTCAGTGGTATAGTCAGTTTGATAAAGGGATTAATTGTTCTCTTTGTCTTCGTTAATATCCTGTATTCAACTGGATTTGATCCAGTAGGCGGGATAATAGATCTTGTGAGCTCTTTTGCTGATGGCGGCTTCGCAGGATTACTTGCACTGCTTGTATTTGTTTCATTTTTAGGTTAACAAGACAGGATACTGGCTAAATTCCCGTACAACCGGGAAATTGTATCCTTCCTAACTGGAGGCAAATATGAAACAGGCATTCGATATAGTTAACGAATGGCTAGGCATTCTCACAAAAGTTGCCGTCAACCTCGTATTACTAGGAATCATTATTGGGGTATTATTCCCCAATAGTGCCTTAAATATGATACCAAATCTCGGCGCAGTAATGGCGCAATTTGGTGAAGGCGGCTTTGCGGGTCTCGTTGCCCTGGCTATTTTAGTAACCTGGTATCAAAAAAAGTAACGAAAAAGTAACTCGATTATCTAAGCAAACGCCCCGGAAAACCGGGGCGTTTGTATTTCATTTCAGCATTCGATTTTATCCTGAATTCTATTTTTATTTGTTGTTGCTGAATGTTTATTAAAATAATAAAATCCTTTTAATTTAATATGTTATGATAGCAAACCTAATTTTTCAAAAGAATTTCAAAGTATTTTTCAATACCCTACTATCAATCGGGAAAAAAACAGCTAGTGTAGTAATGATTACACAATTACTTCAAGGCGCATTTGACCTGTATCCCTCATCAACATTCAATATGGCTGGAGGTCACTTGAGATTAAGTAATTCCGAAAGACTAGTTGATTCATTCAGTGATCCTGCCAATCTCGCAAACCTTAAAAGGATTGGAGCAAATCTCAACTGGGGTCGCAAATTCCAGTTGAAAGATTTAGAGTATAATACGTGGGCAATTGGTTTCCCCGTGAAAAGCTTTGGGGTCGGACTTGGAGGATCCCTTTTGGGAAATCAAATTTATAATGAAACCATTTTAGCAATCATGGTTGGAAAATCGATAGGTAAAAAGTTGGAAATCGGTATTAATATATCGGCGTATAGGTTAGCAATCCAAAATTACGGACAGACTACAAGCGCAGGAGTAACAATTTCATGGCATTATCATTTTACTTCAGATTGGATATGGGCAACATCCATCCGAAATATTAATTCCCCAGTGGTCAGTCAAGAAAAGGAACGCCTTCCTCAGGTGGTAACAATGGGAATACTTGCAAAATATTCAAAACATTTTTACACCCAAATTGAATGGGAACATGATATAGCTTATGAGGGTCGATTAAAATTTGGTGTCGTTTATTCCCCAACAAAGTGGATGGGAATTTCAACTGGGTATGCCTCTTCTCCAAGTCAAGCTACCTTTGGCCTTATATTAAATTTAAATTGGATTAACATAAATTATGCCCTGGGCACACATTCACAACTTAATCGGTTCACCCAGCAAGTGGGTCTTGGGACTCATTTGGATCACAATTAGTTTCCTTTTCGGGCAGCAGGAAGAAATCATCTCTAAATTGGGACGGGATGCGGAAAATCCGCTTCCCGAGGAAGATATCCTGATTCTTGAAAACGTATTCCAGTCATCCTCCCAAGATATACGTGTACAACTCGTACAAATAGCAAATCTATCTTTTCTTCCTGATTCAGATATTGATATCCTCCAAAAAATTCATGATTCCAATTCTATTTCCAAATGGATCAATCACAAATCCATATCGGATGAACTTAAAACAATTCTCCTTGAGCTTCCGCATAATCAAATACCAATACAGGCAACCGGTAACGTCCGGCAGGCAATGGTAATCGGAGATGAAATTCGCTACCAGTGGAGAGGGACAATAGATATTCAGAATTACAGAGTTGGATTTTTTATGGAAAGAGACCCGGGAGAAGATATAATCGCCGACCGAAAATCCGGATATTTTTCAGGCACACACAAGCATGGGGATTGGGTGATCGGTGATTATCAAATCCTATCAGGATATGGTTTGCTGTTATGGCGGTCTATGTCAGTAAAAAAGGGATTGGAATCTATTACCGGTTTACCAAGAAAAGGGAAAGGGCTTCAGGCATATCGTTCTAGTAATGAATCTTGGAATTTTCGGGGAATTGGCGGAACATGGAAAACAAAGTTTGGAAACTGGCTTTTTTCACTTGGCCGGAATTTACGCGACGGTTCGATTGGCTCAAATAATACAATACACACAAGAGATGATGGACTTCATAATTCAGCAATATCAATCGCGGAAAAGGGGAATCTTGTGGAATCAAGTTTAATAGGCCAGTGGGAAAAACTGTGTACAAATGGACATATCGGGATTACATCACTGACAAGTAATTGGACAACAAAAAATTCTTCGAGCAAACAATTTGATGCCTTCTCCGTTCACGGTTCATACAAAACTAATAAATGGACAACTTTTGGTGAATGGGCAACTGGTTTTCATTCGAAACCGGGATTTTTGTGGGGGACACAACTTTCATCCAACGGGCTTCGCTATCTGCTTTCTATCCGTTCTTACTCCAATGGTTTTATCGCATCCCGGTCTAACCCATTTGCAGAATGGTCGGGCGAAGATCGCAATGAAATTGGGTTGTACCAAGGAATAAGGATAAAATCCGGGCGCCATAAATTTACATTATTTGGAGACATCTACCGTGAATCTTCTTCAGTAACTTTGATAGACTTTCCAAAAGCTGGGCAGGAATTTGCTCTCCGCTGGGAATGGAAAAATCCAAAACAGTATTTCCGATTCCAGGGGAAAATCGATTTAAAAGCGAATGAAGGATATACTGCATTTTCCGATGAAAAAATTCCCGATAGCGATTATAGACAATCATTAAAATTTGCATCAGTTCGATCATTTACAAAACAGTTTTCATGGAAAATCCAGATGAACCATACAAAATCAATCAGCGACACATTGACAGAAAATGGTGTTGGAATAGAATCTTTATGGACTTGGCGTACAAAAAATATAACAGCTGTATTTCACTGGGTCTCAACATGGATTGACAGTTATGACTCCCGCGTTTATTTCTGGGATATTAACCTTCCGGGAGAAATGCGAAGCAGGATGTTTTCAACAAATGCTCACTCTCCAGCAGTAAAAATATTGTATATCACGGGCAATAATCTCCGAATTGGCTGTCGGATTCGTGCAGTATATGAAACAGGTGTACCAAAAATTGAAAGTGCACTGATTTTTGATATCAATTTGTAACCTTAGCCTAAGCGTATTGCAACGGAATTACTATATACGATAAATTTCCTGCCATGAATTCACCCAAATTCCTCTTTCTTCTTTTTTTTATCATTCTTCAGTCTTGGGGAATGTGTACATCTGTTCAAGTATTTCACCAGGAAACAGGAGAAGAAGATAACCTAAAAATGCTTGCTGGTGTTACCGAAACATTCATTTCGGCTCATGATTTGGCAAGAGTACTTTCTTCAAAACTCTATGTAAATAACGATAGACAGAAAATTGTCCTTTACCTAAGAGAACACCGGGTAAAACTTTCATCGGAGACAAGTTTTATAATTGTTAATGAACAGATATATCAAATGTCACAGTTTACAATTGGGGTTGAAGAAGATATTTATCTCCCAGCTGAATCATTCTTTTCTATTCTGCAGATGACTGTTTTGCCCGGGATAACCTATGATTCAAAAAAACAATTGTTAGGTATTAATATCGTCGACTTTAATATCACCGGACTTAACATTGAAGAAAAAGCAAATGGAACTATTTTACGAATCAAGACCCGGGAGCACTTTAGCAATGGAAATATCAGCGCCTTCAAACATAATAATGGATGGTTTTACCTTACGATAAAAGATGGAATAATCGATTCGGTTGAAGTGAAACGAACTGACACCAGGGGAGTGGTTCACAAGGTAGTAGCAGATCAGTTTGATGAATCTGTTCAGTTAGCATTTCAGTTACGATCAGATATTGAAGGATTTGAGTTTTATCAAAGCAGTGAACCAGATGAAATTGTAGTAACTCTCCGAACTCCTCTCTCTAAAAGTGCGGCCCGTATCAAGGAAGTAAAAAACCGCTGGAGATTAGATACAATTGTACTGGATGCTGGCCATGGCGGTAAGGATGGGGGTACTGTAGGGAAATATGGAACAAAAGAAAAAAATATTACCCTTGATATAGCGAAAAGGATTGGAAAGCTGGTTGAAAAAAACACACATATTAAGGTTGTTCACACCCGGGAAGAAGATATCTTTATCCCTCTGTGGAAACGAACAAAAATTGCCAACGAAACTAACGGGAAATTATTTATTAGCATACACGCCAATGCAAATCCAAATCGGAATATCCGAGGATTTGAAACCTATTTGTTGCGACAAGGAAAAACAAACGATGCCATCGAAGTTGCATCCAGAGAAAATGCTGTAATTAAGTTAGAAGATCAACAAAAAAGTATATACACCGGGGAAAATTTGATAATGGCTACGATGGCTCAAAATGCATATATGAAAGAAAGTGAGGAATTTGCTGGAATAATTCAGAATGAACTTGCTTCAAGGATCAATTCAAAAAACAGAGGGGTGAAACAAGCAGGCTTTTATGTCTTGATCGGCGCAAGTATGCCAAATGTATTAATTGAAGTTGGATTTCTCTCTAATCCAACTGAAGAAAAAAAACTAAAAAAAACTTCTTACCGACAGCAAATCGCTGAAGCAGTTTATGGTGCGATTTTTATGTTTAAGCAAACAAAAGAGAAACTTTTAGCAGAAGGCTAAGTATGAAAGACAGGGGAATTACCTCCTGGTATATATCCGTATAATGATGAATACAAATCCAATCGGCATTTTCGATTCTGGCCTGGGCGGGCTCACAGTTGTCAAGGCGATCCAAAAGCTTCTTCCACATGAATCTGTTATATATTTCGGCGATACAGCACGATTACCTTACGGGAATAAGAGCCCTAAAATAATTAAAAAATACTCTCTTCAAATTGCTGACTTTCTCATATCAAAAGGTGCTAAAATAATCGTGATAGCATGCAATACGGCATCTGCACTTGCCTTAAATGAAGTCCAAAAACATGTAAGGGTTCCCGTCGTTGATGTGATTGATCCTGGAGTTAAGGCAGCCATAAATGTTACTCGTAATAAGCACATCGGTGTAATCGGGACCGTTGCTACAATTCGTTCAAAGGAATACGAAAATAGAATTAAAGCAACGGACCATACTATGACAGTCATAAGCCAACCCTGCCCTTTGTTTGTACCTTTAGTTGAAGAGGGATGGTTAGATGGATCAATTACGAAGGCAATCGCAAACATTTATCTTGAACCATTTAAAACAGAAAACATTGACACTCTTGTCCTCGGCTGCACTCACTACCCTCTTTTAAAACCGTTACTTATATCTCAAACAAACCAGAAAATTGTTTTGGTGGACTCAGCCGAGCCCATTGCTGAAAAAATATTTGATTTGTTAAAGACTTCTGAACTTCAGTCCAATAGTCATAAAAACGGTACGCTTTCCTGCTATATAAGTGATGTCTTCTCCCAATTTAAAACAATTGCAGAACGGTTTTTAGAAGGCCCTATTGCGGATGTAACACCGGTAGATCTTCTTTAGATCTATAAGAACATTCAGCAGGAAACACTCTTTTAAAATTATCTCGATTCTTGGTAAATAAAACTTTAGAAAAATGAACAAAATTGCAGATCATTTAGAATACCTCTACAGTTTAGAACGTAGAGGAATCAAGGTTGGGCTAGAGCATACTTATCAATTGCTGGATCAGATTGGAAATCCACAGCAGTCCTTCAAATCCATTCATGTGGCCGGAACCAATGGCAAGGGTTCTACTTGTGCAAACCTTGCTTCGATTCTAAAAAATGCGAACTACACTGTCGGGTTATATACCTCTCCTCATTTGGTACATTTTAATGAACGAATTCGAGTAAACGGACTACCAATTTCTGATAATAATATCTTGAAATTTATTTCACAGGTCAGACCACACTTGGAAGCAATTAAAACCACTTTTTTTGAAGCAACTACAGCTATGGCCTTTTGGTATTTTAGGGAAAAAAATGTAGATGTTGCTATCGTAGAAACCGGACTGGGAGGGCGCCTGGATTCAACCAATGTTCTAAATCCAATTCAAACAATTATTACGTCCGTAGCTGTTGATCATTCCGAAATACTAGGAAAAACTATTGACGAAATTGCTTTCGAAAAAGGGGGTATAATTAAGAATGGGACTCCACTAATTCTAGCCAATCAAGAACCAACCGTAAAAAACATATTACAAAATAGAGCGAAACAAAAAAAATCATCAGTATTCACTTTAAATAATTCCTCCATAGAAACAACTGCAAATATTAATGCATTAACCAGGTTCCATGTCAATGGCATTTCCTTCTGCACTCCACTCAAGGGATATCATCAGGGTATGAACGCAGCAATATCTGTCTTATCTATCAATCATTTCGATCCTGAAATATCTACAGAAACCATCCAAAAAGGATTGTCTCATGTGTCCTGGCCCGGCAGACTCCAGCAAATGGATCCAATCAAACCTATTTATTATGATGTGGCTCATAATGCACATGGGATTCACACTATTTTGAATATATTTCGATCTTGGTGGAGTAAAAAGCCGCTTGGAGTACTCGTTTTGAAATCTGAAAAAAATATCAATCTAATTACACCCATATTAAAAGATTCCTTTTCTGAGTTGATCGTAACGTCCCTTCCTAAGGTAGGAATTATACCAGCAGAAACATTATGGAAAATATTAAAAAGGGAGGGAATCCCATGTACAATGATTAATGACGTGAACATAGCTCTAACTACATTAAACGAAAATGTTAACAATGATACGCCTGGATTGATTTTTGGAAGTCATTACATTGCAAATGCAATATTTGAATTTTTTTCTTTTTCCTTTGACAATGGTGTCATTTAGTGTAATTTCTTTTGTCGGTAGCTATTTATACCGTTTGGACTTTTATCTATAGATTTCTCTTTTACCAAAAAAATCACTAGAATCATAAGGAAAATCCTTAATGGATACTGCTGAACTACAATCCCTAAAAATCAAGGAGTTGACAAAACTCGCCCAAGAAATGAATGTTCAAAACTTTGCAGGGTTGAAGAAACAGGAATTGATCGTAACTCTCCTGGAGGCAGAGGCAAAAAATGATGGTGTTTTGTATTCCCGGGGTATCCTTGAGGTGATGGGCGACGGATACGGGTTTTTACGAAGTCCAGATTTCAATTACCTTCCCGGTCCTGATGATGTATATGTAAGTCCATCACAAATAAAAAGATTTGGTCTTCGCACCGGGCACCAAATATCAGGTAAGATTCGTCCTCCCAAGGCGAAGGAACGTTTCTATGCACTTCTCAAGGTTGATATGGTTAATGAAAAACCACCAGATGATGTCAAACAATCAATTTTATTTGATAACCTTACACCTCTACACCCAGAAGAAAAATTCAATCTTGAAACAGATGGAAAAAATCTGTCAACAAGAATTATGGACTTGATATCTCCAATTGGAAAAGGGCAGCGAGGTCTCATTGTCGCCCAACCTAAAACAGGGAAAACAATCCTTCTACAAGAGATTGCGAATGCAATTCGCCAAAACCATCCCAAAACCCATATGATTATTCTTCTGATTGATGAACGTCCGGAAGAAGTTACTGATATGAAAAGAAGTGTAGATGCGGAGGTGGTCAGTTCCACTTTTGATGAGGCACCTGAACGGCATGTTTCCGTTGCAGATATGGCCCTTCAAAAAGCACGCCGTCTTGTGGAATATGGAGAAGATGTAGTCATTCTTCTCGATAGCCTTACCCGCTTAGCTCGTGCTCATAATGCCGTAATCCCTCATAGTGGGAAAATTCTTTCCGGAGGAGTAGACTCCAACGCTCTAAAAAAACCAAAACAGTTTTTTGGCTCTGCCAGGAATATTGAAGAAGGAGGAAGCTTCACAATTATTGCTACAGCATTGGTTGATACAGGAAGTCGTATGGACGATGTTATATTCGAAGAATTTAAAGGAACTGGGAACATGGAATTGGTCCTGGATAGACGCCTGAGTGACCGGCGAATTTACCCCTCCTTCGATATAGTCAAGTCTGGTACGCGAAAAGAAGAATTACTCCTGTCTAAAAAACATCTTGGGAGAATCTGGATTCTCAGAAAACTTCTAAATGAAATGAAAGTGATTGAAGCAATGGAGTTTCTTCGGAATCGTATGAAACGGACAAAAAATAATGAAGAATTTATGGATACAATGAGTCACTAAACTTTTTTTCTTTTAATTGATAATCTGTTATTTATATGAAAAATTCAGAACATTTTATAAAAACTGGTGAACCGGCATCAGTTATCGTCAGGTTAATAACTGATAAACCGGTGAAAAAAACGCCATACCAAGTAAAAGGCGTTTTTATAAAGCATTACCCGAAGGAAGAAATTACTCCTCTTTTGGATGGTCGGTACCGAAAGTACTTTCTCTATCCACGAGTCCAAGTAAAAATACTTAATGAACAGATATACATAATAGGAATTGACGAAGCGGTAGATATTGTCCTTGCTTTTTCAAAAAAAATTCAATCTTTGAACTTTGGGAATATCACTTTCCAAGTACTAGATATAGAAACTGAACACTATACAAAACAATTCAAAGCAATTGATCGACTGCTTCGATACCGTTTCATCACTCCTTGGATTGCATTAAATCAAACCACAGGAAACAATTATCACTCATTAAATAATGCAGAACGAAAAAATCATTTAAATCGGCTTCTTGGGCAAAATATAATTTTTATAGCACGAGAAATGGGTGTTTCTATCAACCAAAAAACATACACAAAATTGTTACTGAATTCACTGTTCCCAAAACCTTTAGATGATAATAACTTGGGTGCATTTTATGGGGGATTTCAAACAAACTTTATCTTGCCTAATTACATTGGTCTCGGTAATGGAATTACCCGGGGTTACGGCACAATCTACGGACTTTATAATCCCGATGAATTTAACTTTGATGATAAAACCTTTCTGAAGGAAACTCAAAATTCAAAACCAGCGGAAATAAAGACAACAGACCCAGATTTAGCAACCATTGATATTGACCAAATACAAAAAACCAATAATAGATTTACTCCTAAAAAGCAGGGGAAAAGAAAAAAAGCAGGCCCCATAAGAGTGCCAAAAAAAGAACATAAAAACAAATCAAACCAGAGTAATATTCCCAAACCCAAAAAACAAGAAGTAGTTATTGATGAATCAAAATTTAACAGCCCTGAATATCATAAAAAACAACATAAATTTTGATGTCTGGATACTCATACCAATTAATTAAAAATAACTAAAGGATTTATCTACTATAATTAAATATATTTCCCGGCTTTGAAACGTACTATATTATTATTTATGTTATCGGGAATCAATTTGAGAAACAAACAGGAGATCATGGGATGAAAACAAAAATACATCCAAACTATACTCTTGGTAAAGTACATTGTGCCTGTGGAAACGAATTTCAAGTTTACAGTACAATAGGCGACCAACGAATTGAGATCTGCAATCAATGCCATCCGTTCTATTCTGGACAACAAAAGCTTGTAGATACTGCTGGACGGATCGAGAAGTTCCAGCAAAAATATAGCAAAAAAACCACTCAGTAACTACAAACCCTTTCTTAATAGCTCCTTGGGGAAACAAAATTCCTTTGGAGCTATTATTATTTTACATGAATAATTCGATTTTATTGACATTAATGAAACCATCCATTTTGGTGGGTGGTCAGGCTGTCATTGATGGCGTAATGATGCGTGTCCCTGGGGCATATTCCACTGCAGTTCGAGATCCAGATAAACTCATAAAGATAGAGCGCCATGAATTTGTTTCGCTCGCAGAGAACTCATCTTTTTGGAAAATCCCAATATTGAGGGGTATGGTGTCTTTATTCGAATCAATGAAAATAGGAATAAAAACCCTCCAATGGTCCGCAGATATTTCTATACCAAAAAAGGAAGCTAAAGAAGAAAACAAACTCCTGAATTGGCTTACAACCACCTTTGCAATAGTTCTTTCTGTTGTATTGTTTATGGTCTGTCCCTACTGGATAATAACTCACTTATTCGAGATTGAAAAAAAAGCAATGCTTTTCAATCTCACAGCCGGGTTGATGCGAATTACTTTCTTTCTTCTTTATTTGATGGCCATTTCCATGCTGAATGATGTAAAAAAACTTTTTCAATACCATGGCGCCGAACACCGGGTTGTCTATAATTTTGAATCCGGGAAAGACATAACCATTAAAAATGCACAATTGTTTCCAACTCAACACCCCAGGTGTGGGACTAGTTTTATGTTTATTGTATTACTTTCCACAATTCTTGTTTTTGCACTTATTGATACGATAATAATTGGGATTGTAGGACAGATTAACCTCTGGATGCGGCTCATGTTCCATCTTCCATTGCTTCCCCTTGTGGCAGGGATTGCTTATGAAATTATCAAACTGACAACACGAAGTAATAACGCTTTGTTCCAATGGTTACAAAAACCGGGGCTTTGGCTGCAAAATATCACGACAAAACCCCCGGAAGACGATATGGTGGAAGTCGCAATTACAGCTTTAAAGTCTGCTTTTGGTGATAGATATGAAGAGATTTCCGGAAGTGAATATGTGGCAGAAACAATCGAATGAAAGACAAGCTCAAATCAATAATAGAGCGGTTCGAAGAATTAGATAAACTTCTAATAGATCCTGACATAGTAAAAAATCAGAATCAGATCAAGAAACTAGCCAGGGAACGCAGACAGCTTGAACCCATTGTTCTGAAGGGGAAAAAACTATTATCTGTTAACCATCAGATAGAAGAAGGTCAAAATATCCTTTCAGAAAATGATGAGGAGCTGAAAAACATAGTCAAAGAAGAGTTCCCAATACTTGAATCCCAGCGAAAAAATTTGGAGGAAGAGCTAAAAATACTCATGCTTCCCCATGATCCGAATGATGATAAAAATACAATTGTTGAAGTTCGTGCTGGAACTGGAGGAGAAGAAGCAGCACTTTTTGCCGCTAATTTATACCGAATGTACAGCAGGTATGCAGAGCGTTCAGGGTGGAAGTATGAATTAATGAATATGAACGTGACAGGAATCGGTGGCTTTAAGGAAGTTATATTTTCAATTGAAGGGGAAGGCGCCTATGGAAAACTAAAGTATGAAAGTGGCGTTCACCGAGTACAGCGGGTACCAAAAACAGAAACCAGTGGCAGAATTCACACTTCTGCTGCGACAGTAGCTATTATGCCGGAAGCAGAAGAAGCAGACATTGAATTGAAAGAAGCAGAGCTAAAAATTGATACATATCGTGCCAGTGGTGCAGGCGGTCAGCATGTGAACAAGACAGAATCTGCAATCCGAATCACACATATCCCTACTGACCTCGTTGTAACCTGCCAAGATGAATCATCCCAGCACAAAAACCGCGCTGCTGCCATGAAAGTCCTTCGTTCGCGGCTCCTTTCCATGGAACAGGAACGTATTGCTAAAGAACGAGCAATAGAGAGGAAATCTCTTGTCTCAACTGGAGATCGATCTGCGAAAATACGTACGTATAATTATCCTCAAGGACGGATTACTGATCATCGAATTAACTATACATGCCACCAGTTAGATTTTGTCCTGGATGGCGGTTTGGGGGAGATCATCGAACAACTTCAGCTAGCAGACCAGCAAGAGAAACTGAAAACAGAGTAAATGCAAACTTTAACCCGCACTTCTGAAAATAACTGCAGGGTTATCGATCTGATTGGATGGACGGAAAAACATTTTCTGTCAAAAGGGTTGGAAGATGGTAGAAATACAGGAGAAATACTACTTCAGCATCTCCTCGATTGTAAGCGCGTTGAGCTCTATTTTGACTCCGAAAAACAGTTAACCCAAGATACAATTAAGACTTTCCATTCCTGGATACAAAGACTTATCAAGAACGAACCTCTCCAATATATCACAGGGACCCTAGAATTTTATGGCTTGGGATTAATGATCACCCCTGCTGTATTCATTCCAAGGCCAGAGACAGAGCGGGTTGTTGATATAGCACTTCAGGTACTGAAAACCGTCATATCCCCAAAAATTCTTGATGTGGGCACAGGTTCAGGATGTATTGCAATTGCTCTTGCCAACGAACTCCCAGGGGCATCTGTTACGGGAATTGATATTGACCCAAATATGCTGAAAGTAGCCCAAAAGAATGCTGATCTGCATAAAATAAACAATATAATTTTTAAACAGATGGATATTCAAAAAGAAATTCCAAAAGAATCGTACAATTTAATCGTATCTAATCCTCCCTATATTCCTTTAAACGAAATGTCAGATCTAGAAAAAAAAATTAAAGATTTTGAACCTCATATTGCTTTGACGGACGGTGCAGACGGATTAACATTTTACCATAGGTTAGCTTCAGTTGCTTCAAAAATCCTTCATTCTAACGGATACCTTATAATGGAAGTAGGACAGGGCGATCATCCCCCAAAAGCATTGAAATTGTTTAAGGATAATGCTTTCGCATCCAACAAACTTATCCAGGATTATAACGGGGATGACCGTGTATTAAAGGTACAGTCCGTATGAAAACTATTATAGCTCATATTAGACTTTTTCGCCCCTTGAACCTTCTCACTGGTGCATTCGCCGTATATGTCAGTTCTGCTATTCTTCGATCCCTTTACCAGACTTCGGAACTGACCTTTGCAATCCTTACAGTTGTAGGTTATAATGCAGCAGCAAACTCTTTAAATGATTTTATTGATCTCAAGATTGACCAGGTAAACCGCCCAAACCGACCCTTGACAACCGGTTTAGTAAAACGGAATACGGCTCTTATTTTTTCAGTCCTTCTTTTCGTTGGGGGAAGTGTTACTGCATTGTTTCTCTCTAAACTGGCTGCGATGATAACAATACTGATTGTACTTCCACTTATCATTTCATACAATTTGAAGCTAAAACAATTTCCCTTAGTAGGAAATATAGTTATTGCTCTTATTCTTGGGTTGACATTTGTTTTTTCCGGTGCAGTATTTGGAAATATAAAGCCTATGATTATTCCATGCTTCCTTGCATTTGGACTTACTTTGGTTCGTGAACTTGTAAAAGATATTGAAGATATAGAGGGAGACCGCCTGGCCGGATTAACCACATTTCCAATAATTGCCGGTTTTAATCGTGCGGGAAAACTTACTGCCTTATTTGCTGTGATGATTGGAGTTGGTGCACTAATTCCATATATGATGGGTATCTATTCTTTCTGGTATCTTGTATTTCTTGTTTTGGGAGTTGAAACTCCATTGGTTACGCTTGTAGTTTTATTGATGAAATCACCTGAAAAATTAAACTTTTCCCTTGCCTCAAAAGTGCTCAAAATAAGCACCATATTGGGAATTGTTGCAATTTATTGCGGTTCTACTTATGTCTAAAGGCTTTGTACATCTACATAATCATTCCGATTACAGTCTGCTGGATGGTGCACAAAAAATTAAGCCAATGGTTCAAAAAGTCAAAGCTCTTGGCATGCGGTCAATTGCCCTGACAGACCATGGTAACTTGTTCGGCGCCATGGAATTTTATTCCTGCTGTAAAAATGAAGGAATAAAACCCATAATCGGGATGGAATCTTATATTATTGGGAGGGGAAGCCATCTGGACAGGGAAAAGGTCAAAGTATATCACCTTGTCCTTCTGTCAAAAAACATGCAGGGGTACAAGAATCTCATGAAATTATCCACTCTTTCCTATTTGGAGGGGTTTTATTACCGTCCCAGGATTGATAAGGAGATCCTGAGAAAATATTCCGAAGGGCTCATTGGTCTGTCCGCTTGCTTTGGTGGAGAAATCACAAACCTCCATATCCAGAAAATGAATACTGAGGCAAAGAAAGCCGCAGAAGAATATATTGATATTTTTGGGGAAAATAATTTCTTCCTTGAAATTCAGCGTCATGAAATGAATGAAGATTATGCATATGAAAAGAATGTGGAACTCGCCCAGGAAATGAACATTCCCTACGTAGCAACAAATGATGTCCATTACACAGAAAAAGAACACTGGGAAGCTCATGATGTTTTAATCTGTCTTAATGGTAACCAGAATCGGGATGACCCCAACCGCATGCGCTACAAACCAAAAGAATTTTATCTCAGGTCTCCTGAAGAAATGAGATCTCTTTTTAGTGATATGCCGGAAGCTTGTGATGCAACTATGGAAATTGCTGATCGATGTAGCCTGGAGCTCATTTTTGGTAAATATCACCTTCCTTCTTTTACCATCCCAGATACTTATCCAGAAAAAAATTCAGATAAATTCCTTCGACACCTCTGTGAAAAAGGACTCATAAAACTTTACAATGAAATTACACCTGAACTAAAGGAACAGCTGGAACACGAATTAAAGATAATCAAGCAAATGGGGTTTGCGGGTTATTTCCTGATTACATCTGATTTTGTGAATTTTGCCAAAAGCCAACATATTCCTGTCGGTCCTGGCCGGGGTTCTGCTGCTGGCAGTTTAGTATCCTATGCTCTTGGAATTACAACCATTGATCCTATAAAACATAACCTCCTTTTCGAACGCTTTCTTAATCCGGAACGGATTAGCCTGCCGGACATTGATATCGACTTCTGCATTGAACGCCGGGGGGAGGTCATTGAATACATCAGAAAAAAATATGGAGAGAAATCCGTTACGCAGATAATTACCTTTGGAAAAATGAAAGCAAAACAGGTTGTGCGTGATGTTGGCAGAGTTATGGGATATTCTTTTGGAGAGGTTGATAAGATTGCTAAAGCAATCCCAGATGAATTGAATATCACTCTTGAATCTGCTCTTCAAAAAAGTCCGGACCTCAAAAAAATGGCGGACGGACCTTATAATGAGTTAATGGAGTTCTCTTTGATCCTGGAAGGATTAAACCGGCATGCTTCCACCCATGCTGCAGGAGTTGTGATTACCCCCGATAAACTAACCAATTTTTCACCATTGTATAAATCTTCACAAGGTGATGTGACCAGTCAATATGATATGAAAGGATTGGAAGAACTGGGCCTCCTAAAAATGGATTTCCTTGGATTGCGGAATCTCACAGTAATTGATCGAACTATCAAACTTATCCAGGAACAAGGTATTAAAATCGATATAGAGGATATACAACTCGATGATCCAAAAGTCTATAAAATGTTTACCAAGGGCCTCACCGTTGGTATTTTCCAGTTTGAATCTTCCGGAATGCGGGAATTTCTAAAAAAGCTCAAGCCTACGTCAATCGAAGACCTCATTGCCATGAATGCACTCTATCGACCAGGTCCCATGAAAAACATCAGCGAATTTATCAATCGAAAACATGGAAAAAAGAAAACCAGATATATTCACCCTGATCTAAAATCTATTCTTGAAGAAACTCATGGGATCATTGTTTACCAAGAGCAGGTCATGGAGATTGCGAATAAAATCGCTGGCTTTAGTCTTTCTGAAGCAGACCTTATGCGGCGTGCCATGGGAAAAAAGAATAAAAAACTCATGGATGATATTTCAGAAAAGTTTCTTGAAGGAGCCAAGGCTAATGGAATAAAAAACTATATGGCCAAAGAGATTTTTTCTCTCATCGCAAAATTTGCACAATACGGGTTTAATAAAAGCCATTCAACTGCTTATGCCTACCTAGCCTATAAGACCGGCTTACTGAAAACAAATTATCCTGCTGAGTTTATGTCTGCTAATCTTACAAGTGAGATGTCCAATATCAACAGAATAGTTATTTTAATTAATGAATGCCGAAAACTGAAAATCAAAGTTGGTTCACCCAATATCAATGTGTCTGTAGGACAATTTCATCCGGTTGATAAAAAAACAATTTCATATGGACTAAATGCAATCAAGAACGTAGGGGCGAAGGCACTGGAAAAAATGATGGAAGAACGGAATGAAAATGGTCCGTTTAAAACCATTTTTGACCTTTGTTCAAGAGTGGATCAGCGTACAGTTAATAAAAAAGTTCTGGAAAGCCTGGTTATGTCCGGTGCAATGGATTCCCTGGGGGGAACGCGGACTCAAATGTTTGAATCTGTGGATCTTGCAATCAATTATGGTCAGAAAATTCAGAATGGTCATAATCAAAATCAAGTGGATATGTTTACCGGTTTATCCTCGGAAAACAGACTTTTTCAAGAGCCAAGCCTGTTGGAAACCTCTGAATGGAATGAAAAAGATTCCCTTCAAAAAGAAAAGGAAGTTCTGGGGTTATACCTTTCTGGTCATCCATTGTTTGAATTTGCAGACGAACTGGAGGAGTTCAGTACGTTTGATTTTTCCGAAGAATCTAAAAGTACAGTTAAAACGTCTCTTCGTATTGGGGGGATCATCAATAATATTAAACACCACTTTGACCGAAAAAATAATCAAATGGCTTTCTTCGATTTGGAATGTCTTGGTGGAAAGGCAGAAATCCTTACGTTCAGTGATACCTTCGCAAAATTCAATAATCTCATTAATGACGGTGAAGTAGTATTTATTGCTGGAAAACCTGCAGACAGCGAAGACTTTAGCGATCTTAAGCTCATCGCAGAGGGAATTGTCAAGCTGGAAGATGCAAGGAAATATTTTTCAAAACATATAAATATAAAACTTGACCCGTCTTCAGTGACCTCTGAAGATATTAATAAACTCTATGAAATTGCCCAACAACACCGGGGGAACTGTGGGCTGGTGTTTCATTATCCGATGAATGGAAAAACCCAGAGAATCCTTGCCCATAATATTAAGGTGGCCTCAAATAAAAAGTTTTGCGACGCCCTTCGAAAGCTGTACGGGAAGCAAAACGTTTGGATTGAATGATTGCAGTTTTACAACGGGTTACTCGGGGGCGTGTCTCCATTGATAATAAGGTAGTCGGGGCAATTGACCATGGATTGGTTATTTTCTTAGGTGTTATGAATACAGATGAAAAAAAAGATGGAGATTTTCTAGCAGACAAAATTGCTGATTTTCGAATTTTCAATGATAAAGACCATAAAATGAATCTGTCTGTTAAAGACGCAGACGGATCAGCCCTGGTGATTAGCCAGTTTACCCTGTGCAGTAATTGGAGAAAAGGACGCCGACCCAGCTTCATCAATGCTGCTTCCCCGGAAAAAGGAGAACAGTTGTACATAAATTTTATGGAAAGGCTCACGGCGAATGGACTCCTAGTAAAATCGGGGAGGTTCGGAGCTATGATGGAAGTAAACCTTATAAATGACGGGCCAGTTACGTTTGTGCTGGATAGCAAGAAGATGTAACCCTATTTATTTCTTATTTGTAACTTCCCTTAGTAAAACATATCAAAATACAATGCGCAAAATCAGAATTGTCATGGCAAAACCTGGTCTTGATGGTCACGACCGGGGAATTAAAATTCTTGCTTCTGCCTACCGTGATTCGGGGATGGAAGTGATTTATCTGGGCCTCCGGCAAACCCCAGAGATGATCGTCTCCGCTGCGCTTCAAGAAGATGCAGATGTAATCGCTCTGTCCAGTCTTAATAATGCTCACATGACAATTTTCCCCAAAGTGCTGAAATTAATGAAAAAAAATGGTATAGATGATGTTCTGCTTACCGGGGGAGGAATCATCCCGGGGAAAGATATGGAGGCTCTCCGGGATTTAGGGTCAGGAAAATTGTTCGGGCCAGGTACGCCTGTCCAAGACACAATTGATTACATTGAAAATTGGGTGAAAGAAAACCGCAGATGATTGATTTAAAAAACAAGACAGCCCTTGAATTCTATTTTGCCGATCATTTCGACACAGTTTTATTTCCTGTTCTTGCAGATATTTATCTAAAGGAAGGTGATCTAATCCGGGCAAAAAAAGTATGTGAAATCGGATTGGGGTATAACCCTAAACATGCAGAGGGTCTCTATACGTTTGCCAAAGTACATCTGGCAGAAAAGGACCTTAAGGGGGCAGAAAAAGTTTTAATAACTCTCCTGAATACAGGATCAATTCATCTCCAGGGGTACATTATGATCGCTGGTATTCAGCAAGAGTTGAAACGAGGTGTAAATACTGTAGAATCTAGCTGGAAAGAAGTCCTGAAAATTGATCCTCATCATTCAGAAGGGCTGGAATATCTTCAAAAGCTGAAAAAAAAATCCAAAAGTGGAAATAAAACCAAGAAAAAAAATACCCGAAAAAAATCATTGGGTACGCCAAAGCCCCTGAAAGCAGAAGACCTGGAATCCTTATCAATCAGCCCAAAGCTTGCAACCTTTACTTTAGTTAAAGTCCTGGAAGATCAGGGGCTGTTTTATCAGGCGTTAGACGTTCTGGATATCCTTGAAAAAAAAAGAAAAAATACCAAGCGAATTACACTGGAAAAAACCAGAATTCAAAAGCGTCTTCCACACCACAAAGATTAATTTAATCAAATATAATAATCAATATTAAAGACAATGAGTGAACACGTTTTCCTTCGCAGACAGGACTCACTAAAACAGAAACTTAGTGAACAAAACCTGAGTGGTATGCTTATTTCCAACTTGACCAATATACGCTATCTCTGTGGTTTTACAGGTTCAGCAGCCTCCTGTTTGATTACACCGGATGAGGCGTATTTTGTTTCTGATGGGCGCTATGAAATTCAATCGAAACAACAAGTAAAAGGGTTACAACGGTTTATTGATTTTGGTTCTCATTTAAAAATTATTAAAGACAACAACCTTATCCAAAACGGATTAAAAGTGGCCTTTGAAGGTGATCATATATCTGTGAATTCTTATAAAAAGTTATCAGAAAGTTTCCCGAATGTCCATTGGGAATCCACATCTATGATCCTAGAGCAGATGCAGGCTGTCAAAGACGATACTGAGCTGGAAGCTATCCGTACGGCAGTGAAAATTACAGATGCTATTTACACAGAAATCCTTCCCATGCTTCGTGTTGGAGTTACTGAGAAGGAGATCGCCAATCATTTAGTCCTCAGATATAGGCAGGAAAGCGATGGTGAGGCATATCATCCCATTGTTGCCAGTGGACCGAACAGTGCTTTACCTCATGCTATTCCCTCTAATAGGGTTTTTCAAAAAGGCGACTTCATCCTCATTGACGCAGCAGCCAAGTATGCAGGTTATCATGCTGATATGACCCGTACCTCTGTGATGGGTTCAGCTGATGATAAACATCATGAAATCTACACTATTGTAAAAGGCTCCCAGCAATCCGGTTGTGATGCAGCCCATGCAGGCGTACCATGCATTGAAATCGATAGAATTACACGTGATTATATAACAAAAAGAGGATATGGAAAATATTATAATCACGGTACTGGACATGGTTTGGGGTTAGAAATTCATACTGAACCAAGGCTAAGTCATCTTAGCAAAGAAATCTTACAAGAAAATAATGTGGTAACAATTGAACCTGGAATCTATCTTCCGAATTGGGGCGGGGTACGAATTGAAGATGATCTTATTATCGGGAAAGAGAACAGCGAGATATTGAACCAGACAACAAAAGACTTAGTAATTCTTTGACCCTTTGTTTGAATCCTAAAAGTCATACTTGGCTCCAATTACCCAGTTCTTTCTCTTTGAAAGATAGCAGTTAGGCAATGAAAGCATCCCAACATACTCTTGTAACTAATTTGATGGCTCTGCATTGCAAGGGGGAATAACCGGGGTCTTCTTTGATATTGGAGGTGTGTTGCTCAATATTCATCCCGAGAGAACAATTCAACACCTGAATAACTGCACCGGAATTTCAAAAGAAATTATTAAAACTACATTCTCTCATGAAATTCATAACAAGTATGAAAAAGGTGAGATAAATAACCAGGAGTTTTTTCAGTCTATTAAGCGGGCTCTTCCCAAAACTAACTCTCTGTGCGAATCTGATTTTTGGGAAGCCTGGGGGATGCTTTTGGGAGAGGAAACAAGCGTTTCCCCTGTTCTTCGCTCATGTTCAAAACATATTCCCATATGGCTTTTATCCAATACCAATCCTTATCACATGGAACTGGGAGCAAAGCGCTTCTCTTTTTTGCCCCTGGTAACAGGTACAGTGTTTTCCTATGATGTGGGATATCGAAAGCCTGATGAAAATATCTTCCGTATCGCTTTAAACTTGGCAGGAAAAACCCCGGGAGAAGTATTTTTTATTGATAATGACCTGAAGAACGTAAACCAGGCTCGTAAAATCGGACTGAATTCTCACCATTTTACATCTGTAGAATCACTGAAACAAAAAATGATAGATTTAGGTTTATCTTTTCTAAAGGATGAATCAACATAACCAGCTCATGATATACAATGGACATCATACCTTAAATTATATGAAAATTGATTTCAGTTCTTCCTGAAGTTTAGCCACTTCAATAATAGCTTCAGTAGGATCTCCTCCTGCTTCCTCTAATTCACGTATTCGAATACGCATTTCTCTAATATTTTCTTTTATCGGATGTGCCTCTAGAGTACGAATGCAGTCTTGAACGAGTGAAGTTAAATTAGACCCATCTATTCCATCCATGAGAATATTTGTTACCAACTTTCGTTCAGCATCTGAATCAAACTGGTCTACGATAGCAGGGTAATCAATTTCATCATAAATTGGAATAACCAGCTTTGCAAGTTTTTTTAATACTGGTTCTGAAAACAATTCTAAATGAACCTTTTTCCTGACAATCTGGCGAGCATCAAGATCTTCGCCAGCGAGTATTTTTACCAATTCCACCTGGGCTTTTTGAATTTTTGATGTCATTCGAATTTCATCAGACTCCCTTGAAGAAGCTGGTATTGGTCCCTTCAGATTCCTTTGTTTTTGACTGTTCATGTTTTTCAATAGGTCACTTTCTTCCACTCGCATTTCCTGAGCAAGAGATTTCAAAAGGTCATCCCTGATAATTCTATCGGACACTCCCGCAATTTGGGACATAACATCCCTGATAAATTCTGATCGCTGCACGGACGGTAAGGATTTAGCATCCTTCGTCTGGATGTGAAATGGAAGTACAGGAACTGCTTTGTCCACTGCTTCCTTAAGCTCATCTGCTCCTGATTTTCTTACCCAGTCATCAGGGTCCATCCCATCCGGGATGTGAACAACCTGCGGTTCAATCCCAAACCTCAAAAGCAAATAACCAGCTCGAACGGAAGCATCAATTCCTGCAGAATCACCATCATAAGCAAGAACAGCGCGATGTGTAAATTTCCGTATTTGTAAAGCATGACGCTCCGTCAAGGCGGTTCCTGACAGGGCAATAACATTTTGAATTCCTGCCTGAAACAACTGAAGAAAATCCATATAACCCTCAACAAAAATAGCATATCCATGTTCCCGGATTGGTTGTCGTGCAGAATGTAAACCATAGAAAAAATCTCTTTTCCGATAGAGTGGAGTCTCTGGAGAATTTAGATATTTCGCCGGATCTTCAGGGTCCAATGCTCTCCCCCCAAAGGCAATAACTCTTCCTGCTGTATTAAAGATTGGGAACATAATTCTGTTGCGGAAACGGTCAAAAGTACCCTTCTCTGTTTTGAGAAATAATCCTGTTTTTTCAAGAGTCTCGTTTGACATTTTCTTCTTTTTCGCAAGGGTTAATAATTCGTCCCAGGTCTCATATGCCAATCCAATCTTGAACTGTTCTAATATTTCTTTCTCCAGTCCACGATCAGATAAATAGGAAAGAACTGACTTCCCCTTTTCGGAATAAAGATTTTTATGATAAAGAGTCATCGCCATTTCGTGAAGTTCATATAAATTGGAAAACAGCTCTTTTCCTCCTTTTGCCTGAGTAAGCTGCACTTCAATTCCGTATTGTTCTCCTAACCGCTGAACAGCTTCTACGAATCCTATTTTTTCATATTCCATGATAAAGTCAATTGTACTTCCTCCTGTACCACAACCAAAACAGTGAAATATTTCCTTCGCAGGGGCAACGCTGAAAGACGGTGTTTTTTCATTATGAAAAGGACAGAGCCCAAAATAATTCTGCCCGCGTTTCTTTAGATCCACATATTTTGAAACAACGTCCAAAATATTGGAAGCATCCCTGACTCGTTCTATTATCTCTTGAGACACCCTTGCCATCATTGATTTTTTTCTTTATCTGTTTCCATCATAGTCTTGATGAAATTTTCACCTTTTTCAAATGGATCTTCCCAGTGAAATATTTTTATAATATTGATTCTTGCATGCGTCAGAGTCCTAGCTAAACTGGACTCTTTATATACAATTACTGACCACTCATCCTTTGGCGAGATATCCAAAAACAAGACAATGAGACTTACAACAATTGATCCTTTCAATAATCCAAACACAAAACCTGTTGATCTGTTTATCCATCTCGTACCTTTTGAGACAATAAGAAAATTTACCATTCTTGTCAAAATTCTCATGATTAACAGGATAAACAAAAATATAACCATAAAACTTGTTAAGAGCAATACCCACGCATCAATTTCCACCCACAGGGAAATATTTCCGGCCAAAACTACGTAATATCTCATGGCAGTCATTGCTGAGAGTATTAGACCAAGAAGTCGTCCCAATCCTTCGACCAGCCCCTGTTTGAATCCAAGAATCCCCAACCATAAAATAAAAATGGCGGAAAGTCCATCAAGAAATAAAATCATTGCTCATCCACCAAATAATTCCCAATAAAATTTTATTATGCAAAAATGACCACCAACAAAAATAGATAAAACTCTTGTCAACATCAGGACAATAATTCTCTCAATACTTCCTGAGCTAATTTTCCGTCAACTTTTCCCGCACCTTTTTTCATAACCAGGGGCATAACCTTACCAAGATCAGACATGGATTCTGCCCCAGTTTCTTTTACTGTTTCCCGTACCAGCCGGCGCACTTCTTCCTCACTCATCGCTTGTGGCAAATATTCCTCTATAATAGATAATTCCTTCGTTTCAGTTTCAACAAGATCATCCCGACCGCCCTGCTTATACATTTCAATCGATTCCCGTCGCTGTTTTGCCAATGATTGAATAACTTTAATTTCTTCCTGTTCTGTCAGTTTATCACCCTTGTCAATGTACCTGTATTTCAACTTCCCAATAATATTTCTCAAAGCATTGATTCTCTCTTTTTCCTTTCCTTTCATCGCTTTGTGCATATCTTTCTGAATTTTATCAACTAAAGGCATTATTTCTTTTTCCTTTTTTTATTTTAAGTCTGGTCTATACGTTTCATTGCCATAAGTAATTGATCCTGGTCAGTTTCAAAACCAATGAATCGCCTTCCTGTCTTCTTTGCTATAATCCCAACGCTTCCTCTCCCCATAAATGGATCTACAACCCAGTTCAATTTAAAACTGCTGACAGTAAAAATCCTCTTCAGCACCTCTTCAGGTTTCCCTCTTTCAAATTGATTTTTTGTACCAATTTGAATATCAATAATATCTGCCCAAAAATTATTTAATTGCTGTTTTTGTTCGGCCTCTTTGAAAGAGGAAACTTTTTTCTGATCAAACATAAATTCATTGGTTTTGGTTGCAAACCAAATATCAGACAGAACATTCCGCCATATCACCAATCGAGGCTGGTCTTTTGCCTGGTTGTTTCTCCATGTGATCCGGGACTGAATATTAAAATTATTGCTCAGCAATGCATGATACATCCCGGAATAGCGCCATCCGCAAATAAGGTATATTGATCCTGTCGGTTTTAAAACACGGAACGATTGTTCTAGCCACTTCTCATTCCACTGATAGTATTCCTGGAGAGTTAATGGCGAATTTTTATCGCTGGCGTCCTTCCAGGGACTTTCCGGAGGATTCGTCACAATGAGATCAATTGTGTTATCCGGGAGTCTCGCAAGGCCTTTGATCCCATCTGCAAGGAATAACCCCTCCTCCATTTGATTTCGGGTCATCTTGATTTCATCTTCCTGCCGTACAGCAGGAAGATAACGATTCAAATCAGAAACTGTCATTCCGCTCACCGCTTCAAGAGGATTGGTAAACAAAGGATTAAATGCTTCTTTTTTAGGATCATTCATGGAACAAATTTATCACATGAAAATCTTTCTTCATAAAAATGATTCGATAATAAAGTCCGCTATTGACTTCCAGTACCTATCACCACCAATTTTTACCTTATGATTCAAAAGAAAAAAGTTCTGTTTATCTGTACAGGAAACTCTTGCAGATCCCAGATGGCAGAAGGACTCCTGAAAGACATGGCGAGGGATAGCTTTGATGTATTCAGTGCTGGTACTCATCCAAGTAAGGTTCATCCCATGTCAACTGCTGTAATGGCGGAAGATGGAATCGATATTTCTGAACATACCTCAGATTTTATAGATGACTATCTGAATAAAGGTATTAATATTGTAATAACTGTTTGTGATTCCGCTGACAGCCTTTGTCCATCCTTTCCCGGTGATGTTGAGCGAATTCACTGGAGCATTGATGATCCCTTTCAAGGGTGGGATATAAGAAAAAATAAAATGGATTCTTATAGGGAAACACGGGATATCCTAAAAAAAAATATAAAGGAATTAATAAAAAATCACTTATAAATATTTATCCTCCATGAAACTGATTTTACTATTAATCCTTATTTCTGTTTCTCTTTACTCTCAAATTATAATCACTGAAATTATGTACGATCTCGTTGGTTCAGATTCACCAAATGAATTCGTTGAAATACTTAATATTTCAGAAACAGATACAACAGACATGACTGGCTGGCAAATAAGAGATCAATCTTCAGCGGATACATTGGTTGATTCAGGTTGGGGATTAATATTATTACCGATGCAATATGGAATTATTTTTGAGGGCGATTATAATTTTCAAAACGGTATTTATGTTGATTACCTTCCCGATGATGCTGTTTTAATAAAAGTCGCGAACACAACTATTGGCAACAATTTGAACAACACAAATGGTGATTCTCTTTATTTAATAAATACTATTGGACATGTCATTGATTCAGTCGGATATGATGATATTGCTCAAGATGGGTTTTCGATAGAAAAGATTCGTTTGAATCACCCAAACACACCGTCAAACTGGACCACAAGCGTAGATTCGCTTGGAACACCGGGATTACCCAACAGCGTTCTGCCCTTATCAATTGATGGAAATTTGTTAACTGATTCTCTCCAAACTCATCCTCAAATCATTGAACAAAATGAGACGACTACTATAACTGGTGCTGTAGTAAATATCGGTTCGGAATCTTTCTCTGCTGAAATCTTTATCAGAGAAAATGATATTATAATCAGCAGCATATCCCTAGGTACTATGGTCGAATTGGACACACTAAGTTTTTCAATTTCAGTTGGGCCATTTACATCCGGTACTCATCAACTGGATGTTGTCTTAGAAATAAGCGGGGATCAAGACACAACAAATAATAATGGGATTGTTAATATAAACGAACGCTACGAGCCTAGTTTATTAATGATCAACGAATTTTTACCTCGACCAGAGAGTGATCAATGTGAATTTATTGAGCTTGTTTACCATGGTTCAATCTCTCTTAACATTCAGGATTGGCGAGTAACAGACGAAAATATCGGAAGCAATTATACGCTTCCGGCTTTTACTATTGAGCAGAGCGATTTGATTGTCATTGCAAGGGACTCTACACTTTTAAATATTGTTCCTACCAATGTTCTTTATATTGTGCCACAGGGGGGATTTCCTGTTTTGAATAATGCAGGAGATGAAATCAGAATCTTCGATCCATTTGACACGTTGATTGATTCGCTTTATTACACCGAGGACTGGGGATACATGGATGGAATATCAATGGAGAAGATCCTGCCAGCGTATCAGTCTGAAGATCCTGTAAGCTGGAAGCCATGTACAGATGATTTTGGTATAACTCCAGGGGCGGAAAACTCTGTAACGCCCCTGGATGTTGATGGAGCAATTATTACTGATTCAATTATTCATGAGCCCGAATTCCCACAGCACGATCAAAATGTTACAATATTAATCCCCATAGCCAATGTGGGCCTGTCCACGATTTCAGGAATAATCACCATTGAGGATAATGACGAAGAAATATCCACCACTTCAATTCCTCCCATTACTTCAGGAGACACTACAATCGTAGATGTGACTCTTCAGCCCCTGTCATCGGGAATCCATCCCTTAACAATCATCCTGGATATTCCCTTGGATTCGAATCCGGAGAATGATGTTGCGGCAGACACCGTGAAAGTGAGCTATCCCTTTGGATCCGTGGTAATCAACGAATTTCTGGCACAACCAGATTCTACCCAAGTAGAATTCGTAGAAGTGGTGAGCATGATTACTGTAAATATTGAAAATTGGGCGATAAGTGATAATACCAAATCACTAAAGTTATTTCCAGTTATTCATGTTTTAGGAAATGATTTCATTGTGGTCAGCGAAGATTCCAGTTTGTTGGCTCGCTTACCTCTTGAAGGAAATTTAGCAGTACCAAAGTCCGGTTTCCCTGCTTTGAACAACACAAGTGATGGCATCTATATTTATGACATGACAGGATTTATTGTTGACTCTCTGCTATATTCAGAAGAATGGCCGGTTACTGATGGCCGTTCATCAGAAAAATTCAGACCAGAATTTGTCTCCAATGATTCTTCCAAATGGGGAGTTGCTGTAAACTTAGGAGCAATGACGCCAGGAGATACAAACAGCATTTTTTTTGAAGAAATCCCAAAAGAAGGAACGGTTATCTATGAACCAAATCCATTTTCCCCAGATAATGATGGCTTCGATGATGTTCTGCAAATAAAATACAAACTCCCATTTGAACAAGCAATTTCAAAAGTCGAAATATTTGATGTGGTCGGACGGTCAATTGATACACCTTATTGGAATCTCCACGTTGCGCAGGAGGGAATTCTCAGTTGGTTCGGAAATAGGAAAAATGGAGAACCTGCCCGAATAGGAATTTATATAATTAAATTTACAGCAAAAAATCCTGCAACCGGAAAAACATGGGAAAATGTTCAAACGGTTGTGTTAGCGAAAAAACTATAATAAATATGTAAACACAACCTTTTCTCTTTATAATACTTTTATTAAAACCCCATTCCCATCCTCAGGTTTAAGCTGCCAAAATGATCCTGATCGAAGATAATATCTTTTGCAAATGTATGACGATAGAATAAAAAAGTGTCCAACATTAATATTTTAAACTGTAATCCGGATTGTATATGAAATCCATTGGTGTTTACTTGATTATCTTTTAAAAAATCTATTAAATCATTTTCAGATAAACTTGTAGGGTCATCTCCTAAATCACCTCCCAAAGCGCTTTTCATCAAATCCATACTCATCAAGGGAGTTACCGTATGCATATTATATCCGCCACCGTAAAAGAGCTTTGCTTTTGCCAGCAGTGGAATTCCAATTCCCACAATCTTTTTCCCAGCAGTTAAATAGACTGAGAAGTCAGCCCATCCAAAATCATAAGGTCCTATAACATCTGGATTTGAAAAATTAAATGTATATTTTTTAAAGGAAACGGAAAAATCTGCTTCTAAATCAATAACTGGGATTACATCTATGTACAGATATCCTCCACCAGACAATGGGTTCGCAAATTCTGTGGTGGTAAGATTAGCAGCGGGAGTAGCCACAGAACTAATAGATGATGCTACCGTAAATATTGATTGTCCACCCTGAAATCCAAATCCGATAATTCCCAATGCACTGCTCCAAGGGATTAACGACAACCAAATGATAAAAAATAAATAATTTAGTTTTTTCATATAACCTCCCGTACCTGTTTAACTTTAGTTGGCTTGGAAATTAAATAAAAACCCAGGACTTTTCACAAACAAATCTTATAAATCATTGAATTTCCTCCTCCTTCATGGATAAATTTACTCTTTACCTCTGCCACTCTATCATGAAAAGGAAACATTATCTCACCATTTTTCCCCTGATGCTGAACATTGCACTGGCCCAGAGACCCGCCTGGCCGACAGATGCCAGTCGCATGTTATCTTCAAACTTTGGGGAGTTTCGTGATACACATTTTCATATGGGACTAGATATAAAAACGAAAGAAACAGAAGGACATCCAGTTTTTGCTGTCACTGATGGATTTATTTCCAGAATGGTAACAAATTATACCGGCTATGGCAAAGCTCTCTATCTTACAACTGAAACAAACCATATTGCTGTCTATGGCCATTTAAGCCGGTTTTCATCTATTCTTGAAAAAGTGTTAAGAAACAACCAAATAATCAACCAATCCTATTTTGTTAATGAATACTTTTCGGATTTTGAGTTCCCAGTAAAACAGGGCGACATAATCGGTTATACAGGAAACACCGGCGGTTCTTTTGGCCCTCATCTTCATTTTGAATACAGAGACGGTAAAGATCAGCCACTAAATCCTTTACTGTATGGATTTGAACTGCCTGATCGGTTTTCGCCCATGCTAAAGCAACTTGCGGTTATCCCTCTCGAAAAAGGGACAATGATTAATGGAAGTTCGCTTCCACAAGTATTTCCATTATACCGGGATAAAACAGGTTTCTTCCATTTCCCTGATACCATAAACTGCCAGGGGACAGTTGGCATTGCAATTCAGATGGAAGACCAAATTCAAGGATCTCCCCATAAATATCAAATATACCGTGCGGAGTTATGGGTTGATGAAATCCTCCATTATACAGTTCAATATGACTCTTTAAACTATAACCAATCTTTTATTAATGAGGCAAGACAATTTGGGCTTTCCCGTTTAAACCTTGGTGGGTTCCATCAGTTTTATCATTTGGATTCACATCCGTATTCTTCTGTTCAAAATAAAAAATTGAATGGTTTAATTACCCTGAAATCCGGATATCACACTGTTGAAATAAAAGCATGGGATAATGCTAATAATTCTTCAACAACAAAAGGGATTATTTTTGCACACCCACCAATTACCATGAACATCCAGGAAATCAACCGTTCCAACCAGGAAATCACTTTTGGTATCCATCCCGGATTCAACTCAGTTCCTCTAAAGTCTATTGCCTGCTACAGTTTCACACCGTTTGGTTTTCAAAATGGAAAAATTGATCTAACTAAAGAAATATCTACAGGGGAAGACCTCCGGTTTCGTCTCCCCCTGAAACAAATTACAAACAGAATCCTGCAGTTTGTTGGTGTAAATAATCAGGGAGCATTTTCATATCCTGTTCATTGGGCTGAGGGGGTGACATCTCATGACATTCTCAGTATTGATGTTGACCTTAAGCTGTCTCACCTAGACAAAGGAATTATACTTCAAGTAGAAACAGATGCTTATACAGATGCTTCCATGTCTGTTTTTCTACAGGGGGAAAGTGTATTTACCCCCATCTGGGTGAATCAGGTTCAACCAACAGTTTATTTAAGTGAGGTTCTATCTCCGGCTTTATTTAATGGTGTTCAAATCATAGAGGTGTTGTTAAAAGATCAGGTTGAACGGAAAATTCAGTTTAACATTGCGCCAAAATTGGCAACAACAGAAAATTCGGTTTATGTATTTTCAAAGGATCAAATGTGCTCAATTCGCACGACAAAAAACTCCGTGTATGATTCCACAATATTATGGATAGATATGGTGGAAAAATCAGCTCCCATAAAGAGCGGAGTGCATATATCAAAAGTATATCAACTGCAACCTTTTGATATCCTTCTCAAGGATTCCATTAAAATCGGGGTTCGCTTCAGTAACCAATATAATTATGAAGATGGATTGGGATTATATTACTATAATCAAAAAGAAGAAGAATGGACATTTCTTCCTACCCGCGTTCAGTGGAATCGAGGCGTTCTCACCTCAACCATTTCCAGTTTGGATGCAATAACCATAATCCAAGACACAATTCCTCCATCAGTAACAAGTGCTTTCCCCGCCCATGGCGGACATTACGATAAAAGGGATCTAATGAACTTCAATGCCTTTATAAAAGATGATCTGTCAGGAATAGAACCTGATGAAAAACATATTGCCATGTACCTAGATGGAGAAAGGTTATATGCCTCTTATCAACCTGTGGAAAAGGAACTATCCGCCCGGCTGGACAGTCCATTAAGAACAGGGAGGCATGAACTTTCAATTTACGTAGAGGATCGGGCTGGCCATCATACAAAAAAACCCATTAACTTTTCTGTATATTAATGAAAACTCAAAACCCCTGACCCGTGTTTTTCCCCTACAAAGATGATAATCCCCGTATCCTTGTCCCCTATGTAACCTATGGAATTATTGGCTTAAACATCCTTATCTTTCTATTTCAGGTTGGTTTGGGACAGGCAAATCAAAATCTTATTCGCCACTTTGGTTTAATTCCTGCCCATTGGTCTCTCATATCTCTCTTTACGTCTATGTTCCTGCATGGAGGGTTTGCTCATCTGCTGGGGAATATGTGGTTTCTGTGGATCTTTGGTGATAACGTAGAAAGTGCTCTTGGCCATGTGCGTTACCTGATTTTCTATTTCCTTTGCGGAATCGGTGCAGCCGTTGCACAGACAGCTATCAATTTGGATTCCATAATTCCCATGATAGGAGCCAGCGGAGCCATTTCCGGAGTCTTGGCGGCATATATGTTACAGTATCCCAAAGCTCGTGTTCATGTTTTTATGTTTCTTTTTATCTTCTTTACTACAATTCGAGTCCCGGCTTTTGTTGTAATCGGACTCTGGTTTCTGGAACAATTAACAAATGGGTTGGGCTCCGTAGGATTAGATATTTCCGGGGGAGTCGCCTGGTTTGCCCATATAGGTGGTTTTATCGCTGGTGCAGGATTGCTTAAACTTAACCCTCTTATCCGGGTGGAAAAAATATGAGTAACCAAAAATTATAAAATCCATGAAAAAACTGATTCACCACGCAATCGCTATGATGGAAAAAGCATACGCACCTTATTCAAAATATAAAGTGGGTGCAGCTGTTCTTACTGAAGATGAGACCATTATCGGCGGCTGTAATGTGGAATCCAGCAGTTACGGACTAACCTGCTGTGCTGAAAGAACAGCATTATTCACAGCAGTTTCAAAAGGACATTTATCTTTCAAAGCATTGGCCGTGGCAAGCAAAAATAGCGGGAATCCATGTGGGGCCTGCCGCCAGGTAATCTGGGATTTATGTGGGAATATACCGGTGTACATTACGGATGAACATGGTAATGTAAGGGAAAAGGAAAGCAAGACTTTATTGCCGGATGCATTTGACGAAAACAAATTAAAATGACTAAAGTTGATATGGAAAACCTGTCAAATGACCTATACATTGGCCAAATAAAAACAGCATTATGACTTTAACCCCTCGTGATTCAGGTTGGATTGAAGTGATCTGTGGCAGCATGTTCAGCGGGAAAACGGAAGAGTTAATCCGCCGATTGCGCCGGGCTCAATTCGCCAAAGTATCCACTGCCATTTTCAAACCTCATATGGATAACCGCTACAGCGAAAACCAAATTGTTTCCCACAATAATATGAAAATGGATTCTCACCTCGTAAATAATGCTCAGGAAATCATGGAATTGGCTCAAGACTCGGAGGTTATTGGTGTCGATGAAGCCCAGTTCTTTGATGATTACCTGGTAAATGTATGTAAATCTCTTGCGTCAGAGAAAAAACGGGTGATCATTGCTGGATTGGATACAGATTTCCGCGGGAATCCATTTGGACCCATGCCCCTGCTTATGTGTGAAGCAGACTTTCTGGATAAATTGAGAGCCATCTGTATGATCTGCGGAAATCCCGCATCCTGTACACAACGAAAAACAAAGCAAACCAGACAAATTGTTGTTGGGGAAACCGATATCTACGAAGCCCGGTGCCGCAACTGTTTTCAACCGCCTAAGGAATAAAAAAAATGCACCCCCAGGGACTGATAGGAATGATTTTGCTTTTGGGAATGGCTTTTATCCTCTCCAATAATCGGAGGCAAATAAATTACCGTATTATTGCCTGGGGACTCAGTCTCCAGTTCATCTTTGGTATATTAATTCTAAAAACCCCTTTGGGCAAACCCTTGTTCGGGTTTTTTGATAAAGTGATTACAAAACTAATCAGCTTTTCTGATGCGGGAAGTGATTTTCTTTTCAAATCTCTTGTCCCTGGGGTTGGTTATCATGAGGCTATGGTAAATTTTGCTTTCCGTGCTCTTCCTACAATCATTTTTTTTTCCAGTCTTATGACTGTATTATATCACTTTGGTGTTATCCAGTTCATTGTAAAATGGATCTCTCGAATAATGCAAAAATCCATGGGAACCAGCGGGTCAGAGACCCTGAGTGTGGCAGCGAATATATTTGTTGGTCAAACGGAGGCTCCGCTCATGATTCGCCCTTTTATCCGCACCATGACTCAATCCGAACTCATGGCTGTTATGACTGGGGGTTTCGCTACAGTCGCTGGGGGTGTTTTGGCACTCTACGTCATCTGGTTAAAAGACATCCCGGGTATTGCGGGCCATCTTTTGGCGGCATCAGTGATGTCAGCCCCTGCTGCAATGGTCGTAGCAAAAATCATTTATCCTGAAACTGATCATTCAGAAACCTCAGGGGACCTAAATATTATAATAGAAAAACCTGACTCCAACGCTATGGAAGCCCTGGGCCGGGGCGCAACAGAGGGACTAAAACTTGCTGCAAATGTTGCAGCCATGTTGGTTGCTTTTGTTGCACTGATTGCGATGATTAATTACTTTTTGACATTTGCGGACACATCTCTTCAGGGAATACTTGGTTTTATTTTTCGGCCACTGGCATGGGCCATGGGCATTTCCTGGGAAGAAGCTCAAATGGTAGGAGTCCTGATGGGTGAAAAAATAACCTTAACAGAATTAATTGCCTATAGTGATTTGAGAGACTTAAGATTAGAACAGGCAATTTCAGATAGAACAGCGATTATTGCCAGTTACGCACTATGCGGATTTGCGAATTTTGGATCAATTGGAATCCAACTTGGAGGTATCGGAGGAATGGCACCTGAAAGACGAAAGGATCTTGCCGCCTTGGCAATAAAAGCTATGTTAGGGGGCGCACTTGCTTCCTGGATGACAGCTTCTATCGCGGGAATATTAATTTAACCGGAATTAATACACATATGCGACTTGTTTTTATGGGACCCCCGGGAGTCGGGAAAGGAACTCAGGCAAAAAGGTTAAAAACCCATTTTAAGATAGTACACCTGTCCACTGGTGATATCCTACGGGAAGAAATAAATACCAATACCAGATTGGGGGGGCAAGCAAAAACATTCATGAACGATGGACAACTTGTTCCCGACAATCTACTCCTAGAAATGATGAATAATCGCCTGCGCCAGGATGACTGTATGGAAGGATATCTCCTGGATGGATTTCCCCGGACCCTGCCCCAAGCCCAGGGGCTGGATTCCATCTTAGAAGATTTGAACCAATCGTTGGATCGAGCTGTGAATCTTACCGCTGACAGCGATGAACTGATCAGAAGACTTATTTTACGTGGTCAAGAATCTGGGAGGGATGATGATTCTCCAGATGTCATTCGCAAAAGACAGCAGGTTTACTGGGATCAAACAGCTCCTCTTATTGATTATTATAGAAAACAACAAATATTGATAGAGGTGAACGGAATCGGTGAAATAGCCGAGATCACCCACCGCATTATCAAGTCACTCACTTAGTTGTGCTTAAGGTTGGACTCACCGGAGGAATTGGTACTGGTAAAAGCACTGCCAGCACGGCGTTTAAGGACTTGGGGGCTTTTATCTTCGATGCCGACAAGGAAGCAAAACGATTGCTGGACACTTCCGAAAGTATCCAGAATGAACTCATCAAGGAATTTGGAACCAACATCCTGAACGGGAAAAATGAAATTGACCGTGCCAAACTAGCTCGTGTCAGTTTTCAAGATGAAGACCATCAATTTATCCTAAACTCCATTATTCATCCCCATATTTTCCAGATAATTGATAAGTCATTTGACAGGGTATCATCACAAAAAAAACACCCTGTCTTCATTGTAGATGGAGCCTTGATATTTGAATCAGGTCTCAACACCCATCTGGACTATACCGTTGTCATCACGGCAAATATAAAACATCGAATGTCACGGGTACTAAAAAATAGCAACCTTACCAGAGAAGATGTTCTGCGAAGGATTGAATTGCAGTGGAGTGATGAAGAAAAAGTAAGCCTTGCAGATTTTACACTGCAGAATAATGGTACTGAAAAAGAATTAAAAACACAAATCAAAAAAGTATACGCTAAACTGGTCTGAAAACTCCTCCTAGATCAGAAAATATTCCCATGAGATCAGTCTCGTAATGCTAAGGGCTTTTCCAAAATCTCTTTAAGAATAATAGCTCGCCGTAAATTCGTTTTACCTTTCAACTGTCCTAAAATACTTTCTAGGGATTCTCCTGCGGATTTTTTCTCAGGTAGATCCCAGTGAGAAATTGTTCCCACATGTCTCTCATCAACATGGGACTCATACGTTTCGAAAGACGGATGAGATAAATCAGCTTCTACTTCAGGGGGAATGGATTCAGTTTCAATGGGAGTTTCTTCTTCAGCATAAACTTCTTCCGGATCCGGTTCTATCTCCGATATGACAGGTTTTTCTTCCTTTGATACCAAATCTCCAAAAAATTGCTCTATAAAATCAGGTTTTGACCGTGTGTCTTCCTGATTTTCTTCTTCCTTGTCCAGTGCCTCCCATGCACTTTTCTGTTTCCGCTTTTTTGCCAACGTGGAAATCAAATACAAAGCCAACAGAAATATCCAATACCCAATTCCTTCCATTATCAAATGCTCCTATGGTTGGGTGAACTTATAATTTTTTAATTACTCGATGTTATTGGTTATGAGGATCAGGAGGTTTGGTTGATTCACTGGTACCTTCGCCAGATATGGCATCTCTCATCCCTGTATCCGCCTTGATATTTTTCATGTTATAATAATCAAAGATCCCAAGATTGCCTTCACGAAATGCCTGGGACATAGCTTTCGGTACTTCTGCTTCTGCTTCCACAACCGTGGCCTGCATTTGCTGAGTCCGTGCTTTCATTTCCTGCTCCTCGGCAACAGCCATAGCTCGCCGCGTTTCTGCCCTCGCCTGGGCAACCCGAAGGTCTGCCTCTGCTTGATCGGCCTGTAGACGGGCGCCAATGTTTTTTCCCAAGTCAACATCTGCAATATCTATGGACAAAATTTCATACGCTGTGCCCGCATCCAGTCCTTTTACAAGAACCGCTTTAGAAATATTATCCGGGTTTTCCAGTACCTTTTTATAGGTTTCCGATGAACCGATTGCACTTACAATTCCCTCACCGACTCTGGCGATAATAGTTTCATCAGTGGCACCGCCAACCAACCCGGGGATATTGGTCCGCACCGTAACTCTGGCTCTCGCCTTCACTTCGATTCCATCCTTTGCTACTGCAGCAAGGGTGCCTTCCTTTGGAGCATCAATTACTTTTGGGTATACACTTGTTTGAACCGCTGTTTTCACATCACGTCCAGCAAGGTCAATCGCAGTTGCGATGGTAAAAGGGAGATCAATTTTTGCTTTATCTGCTGCAATCATTGCTGCTACAACATTGGCTACATTTCCTCCAGCAAGAAAGTGGGTTTCAAGATCCTCAGTTGTAATAGTGTCCAAGCCAGCCTTATGAGAATTAATAACTGAATCCGTAACCAGCCGGGGGGGGATTTTTCTTAAACGCATTCGGATAAGATCAATAATCGTTATTCTGCCCAGACCCAAGCTAACCACCGCCTGAACCCACAATCCAACCGGGACATAATAAAAGATTACGAAAACAAAGAATAGTACAAATGCCAATAAAACAATTGAAGCAATACTCATAAGTTTCTCCTAACTATTTGTGTTTAATTTGCGGACGACGACCCGATTTCCATCTACAGATAAAACTTTTACCTGGTCATTTTTAGAAATATAATCTCCTTCGCTGACTACAAATATACGCTGTTCACCTATATTGATCCACCCGGACGGTCTCAAGTCTGTTGAAGCAATGCCCTCTGTCCCCTCAAGGTTTTCCCATCCCAGGGATATATCATAGCCTTTTTCGTGACTTTCTATCCCTGGGGCAGTTAATTTTGTCCAAAAACGCGTTTTCGTCATTAAGCGAAATAAGAGTACCAGTCCGATTATTCCCCCGATTATTCCTATTGTTAAACCCGTTAATGCCATTGATGTTACCTCCGGGTTTACTGGAACATCCGGAAGTAACAACTCGTACAATCCCCATAAAAGAACTCCTATTCCTGCGATTCCTGCAAATCCAAAGCCCGGGATAAATACCACCTCAACAAGCAGTAAAGCAACACCTACAAAGATGATAATCAAATCGGTCATGGTTGCCAGTTTAGCAATATAGGACGCTCCCAGGGAAAGTGCCAAGCAAACAGAGCCAAAGGTGCCAGGAATTCCCCAGCCAGGACTTTGTAATTCAAACAAAATCCCCAGAAATCCGAATGTCATAAGCAGTGATGCCACAACCGGGTTTGTGAGGAAACGTACAAAATTTTCAGACCAATTCACTCTGGCAGACCGTATTTCTGCACCATCCATTTCAAGGATAGTGAGAACATTATCAACTGTTTCTGCTTCGCCATCCGCAATTTTATATTTCAGGGCCAATTCCGTTGTAAGAGTAATCAGCTTCCCTTCCTTTTTTCCTTCTAAGTCAGTTACCTCTACTGAGTCCCCATCAATTACCAAATGAGTAAAACTCAGTTCTTCATCCACCATTCCTTTTGCAATAGTTGTGTTGCGGTTGCGTTTTTCTGCGGTTGATGCCATTTCCTCCCGCATGTAGCTAATCACCTTCTCGGAGCCTTTATTTCCCTTCATATCCACTGCTGTAGCAGCACCAATAGTACCACCACCAGTTATATAAATTTTCTCACAGGAAAGAGAAATAAGGGCCCCTGCAGAAATCGCACGGCGGTTGATAAAAGCGACTGTTAAAACATTACTTGAAAGAATCGCATCCTTTATTTGAGTCGCAGCATCAACCCTTCCGCCAAATGTGTTAATATCAAAAATAATTGCATCTGCATTCTCTTCTTCAGCATTTTGAATAATTCTTTCAATAAACGGGGGAAGACCTAAATCTATTGTCCTCTGAATAGGAATTTTGTAAACAATTGGCTGTGAACCAACCAATTTACAAAAAAGAAATAGAATTGAAAAAATAAGTGGTTTCTTCATAAGCCTGAGTTTACGGCGAACTAGAGAAGGTTGCAAATGTTCGTGAAGGGTAAAAAGTTACTTAAACATAAATATTTTTTATTAGATTACGCTGATTCACTAAATAGTACATTTCTGTATTTCATGAAATTAACCCACAAACTTACCTACAAACTATTAAGATATTTTTCGAAATGGCTCAAGACCAGATCTCATTATCGAAACCAAATATTCTCCCATAAATTATCCGGCTTTTTTTTTCACTGTATCCCTATCCGAAAACACGTAGCTGCTAGTAACATAGCTTGTTCATTCCCCAAAAGGTCATTACAATGGAAACGAAACGTTTTAAAAAATTGTTATCAATTTTTTATGCACAATTTTATCCAGTTTTTTTCCTTCCCTTCTTCCTACTTTTCAAAATCTATTTCTATCAGAGGTAAAAAATATTTAGATGGGGCAATAAAACAAGGAAAAGGTGTCATTATAATAACCGGTCATTTTGGTGCTTTCGAATTACTATCTGCTTGGCTTGGTTATAATGGTTACCCGATTGTTGGGGTGGCTCATCGTCAGCGGAACCGTGGATCAGACCAGTTTTCCAGAGAACAGCGGGAGATGAGCGGTTTTGTTCATATCTTTCGGAAAGAACCTATTGAAAAAATGTACCGGGTCTTATCAGAAGGAAAGATGCTTGGTCTTGTGAGTGACCAAGATGCGAAGAACCGGGGGATATTTGTCAACTTTTTGAATCAGCAGGCATCAACACCAAAAGGCGCTGCCCGTTTTCACAAAAATACAGGAGCCCCAATGGTATTTATTACATGTGCTTGGCAATCATCAAATAAGTATGAAATAAACTGTGAAAGAATTGTTTCAGACCCCCATGATACAGTTAAGGATATAACACAACGGTACAGTACAATTCTCGAAGAGATAATAAAACAACATCCCGAACAATATTTCTGGTGGCACCGACGTTGGAAAACTAAATCAATTCAGAACAATGGATAATTTCTATTCTTCAAACCGAATTTCGGTTTCGAATCCAAACGCTATTCAGGAAGCAAAAATAATTGTCCAAAACGGAGGTACCATTGTTTATCCGACAGATACACTTTACGGCTTTGGTGTGGATGCTACTAATGAAAAGGCTATTAATAACTTAAATCACATTAAAAAGAGGACAGGGCCAATAAGTATCCTGATCAATAATTTGGAAATGGCATTTACTATTTCAAAATTATCTTCCAAACAAAAAAAAATGGTTGCTGAACAATTACAGAGTTCCAACACAGTAATTGTTCCATTAAAAACAGGTTTTGTTCATCCAATAATCTCCGGACAAGACGAAACAATAGGGCTTCGAATCCCCAATCATAATTTTGGAATTGATTTAGTAAGCCAACTCGGAAAACCGATTACAACAACAAGCGTAAACCATAGTGGTATGCCACCATTAAACAAAGTTGATGATATTATGGAATTATTTGGATCTTCTTTTGATTTACTGATCGATGCTGGTGATCTTCCACCATCGAAAGGTTCAAAAGTAATAAAACTGAAAGAAACACATTTTGAAATAATCAGAAAATGAAGCTATTAAATAAAATTTATTCCCTCATTATAATAGTAGGATTTTTTTATCACTATACTCTCGCTGAAAAATTACCGTTCAGCGTTGGCGAGAGATTAGAATACTCAGCTAAATTTAATTTTATCCCTGCTGGGAAAGCGTTTTTAACAGTTGTATCAATTGACACTGTAAATAACTTCCCTGCATATCATGTGAGATATGAAGCTCGGACTGGCCCAATAGCAGATAAGATTTATAAAATTAGAGACAATGTTAATTCGTGGTTAGACGAAAAAGAATTTTTTACCCATCAACAGACCAAAAACATTCGGGAGGGAAAATACAGATTCACTTCTCATTCTCAAATTATGTATGATCACTCAATAGCAATTGTGAATAAAGATACAATTCCAATACAAGGCAGGTTATACGATCCTTATTCACTGTTTTATTATTTCCGGACGCTTGAATTAATCCCCAAGGTAACAATGAATTTTACTGTGTTTGACAACCAATCTTTAACAGAATTTCAAATGATTATCACAGAAAAAGAATCTATTTCTGTTCCGGCGGGGAGATTTGATTGTATGGTAGTCAGGCCATTCAGAGAAGGGAAAACACTACTGAAAAATGAGGGGGATATGACAATATGGTTCAGTAATGATATATATAAAATACCAGTTCAAATTATATTAAAAATTAAATATGGAACCATGGTTATGAAATTAAAGACCATTAATTTGTAAAAAGCCGGACGATATCATTAATCATGACTGTAACCATTAATAATAGTAACAATGCCATGCCAATCTGTTGGATAACCATTCGGGTTTTAATAGTAAATTTGCGGCGCAGCAATGATTCTACAAGCAGGATAAAAACGTGACCTCCGTCCAATCCTGGAACAGGCAGAAAATTAATAAAGGCAAGATTACAGCTTATGAGAGCCATAAATGTCAACAATGATATCCAGCCTGCGCGAGCCCATTCCCCTGCTAATTGAGCAATCAAAATTGGTCCACCTAAATCACTAACAGATGCCTCGCCGGATACAAGCATCTTGATCGATAAAACAATTAATCCAAAACCTCTTATGGTTGAAAGAGCACCCATTTGCGTTGCTTCTAAAAATCCTATCGGTTGATAAGTAATTCCAGGGATAATACCAATTGCACCAAGCGTATCCGCCCTGCCATTGACATGCTGAATTTGGAAATTCGTAGTCAATGACTTTTGATATTCAATATTATCCCTTTGAAAAGTAAGCGTAATGGGTGTGTTTGGTATTGCATGAATAGTTTGGGATAATTCATCCCATGTAGATATGGGAACTTCATTAATAGATACTATTCTGTCGCCTGGCAATAGCCCTTCCGCTTTTGCTGGCATATCATCAACTAAAGTGTGGATTACGGGTTCATTGCTGGCTGCCGGTGTGCCGTGGTTCCAAGCCACGCCGGTAAAAATAATAAATGCGAGAAGAATATTCATAATAACCCCAGCACTCATTACCCATATCTGAGCCCACACAGGTTTGCTCATGAGTTCATCTGGTTTACATTCTATTGTACCGTCCAAACTTTCATCAATCATACCAGCTATTTTTACATACCCACCTAATGGAATGATGGCCAAACAATATTCTGTTCCGCTACCCTCTCGCACAGGTTTGCTTATCATCCAGCTCTTTACCGGCCCCCAAGCAATTTTACCTTCTTGATCCCTGCGATAAAAAAACAACCTGAATTCAAAACCGCCTGGCACAGACGTAATTGTTATAAACCGCGGTGGGAATCCAATGGAGAAGCGATCCACACGGGCACCTACGGACCGGGCTGCGAAAAAATGACCCAGCTCGTGGAAAAATACCAGCACACCAATAACCAAAATAAATGATAGGATTGTTGTCATCTAATTAACAAATCTATAAAGAATTACGAAATGGCTGCAATCTGATCATGTATGTAATTGGTTGTCCATTGACTTATTGCAGAAATTGTATCTAGGTCAGGATTCTCAAGCCATTCATGCTGATCTAGGGCTTCCTCAATAAGTTGGGGTATCTGAGTAAACGGGATATGGTCATTCAGAAAAGCAGCAACCACCTCATCATTAGCCACATTTAACACTACCGGACAAGTCCCACCTTTTTCCAGTGCACTATAAGCCAACCGGATACAGGGAAACTTTTCCAGATTCGGTTTCTCAAAGGTTAATTCCCCAACGGCAGGCAAATCCAGCGCTTCCCAATCAGCCGGATAGTGATCCGGATAAGTGAGGGCATATTGGATAGGAATTTTCATGTCTGGCACTCCCAATTGGGCCTTTACCGAGCCATCCACAAACTCAACCATGGAATGAATAATGGATTGAGGGTGAACCACAATATCAATCAGGTTCGGTTCCAAGCCGAAAAGCCAATGAGCTTCAATAACTTCCAGTCCCTTATTCATCATTGTGGCGGAGTCTATTGTAATTTTATTCCCCATGTCCCAGTTTGGGTGATTTAAAGCTTCTTCCACAGTTACATCAGAGAACGTGTTCACATCTCTTGCACGAAATGGTCCGCCACTGCCCGTTAGAATTATTCTACGAACATCATCTAATTTTTCACCCACCAAACACTGCCATATAGCTGAATGTTCGCTGTCTACGGGGAATAAAGTTGTGCCTGTTTTTAACTTTTCCGTGTTGATCAAATCACCTGCCATCACTAAACTTTCTTTATTGCTAAGCGCAACATCTACTCCTGCGTGCAAAGCTGATAAAGTTGGTTCCATTCCTGAAGAACCTACCAGGCCGTTAAACATTATATCAACATCATCCCTTGCAGCTATATCTAACAATCCTGATCTACCAGCTAAAACGCTTATTTGTTCCCCAGCTAACCTGTTTTCAACAATTTTTGCTGCTTCTTTATCAATAATCCCAACAGCAGAAGGTCTATACTTCAATGCCTGCTGAACAAGTAAGTCTACATTCTTTCTTGCTGTAATGTATATCACTTCTATTGCCCCCTGCAAACTATCAATTACATTGAGTGTGTTTCTCCCGATCGAGCCTGTTGATCCCAATATCGAAATTCGCTTTGCCATTAATGAAAACCCCTTATAACATCAACGGATATCTGAACAATTTCCGGATGAAATTTAAGTTGTGGAACAAAAATAAAAGATGCTGACCGAAGCTGAGTCCCAATTTGAATATAATTATTTTCTCTCTCTAATACCGAAGGAATGCTATCATTATTTGAATAAATACGGGTTTTGTAGTAATTCTTTCCTAATCCTAAATACCACCAAATATTTCCGATTTCCCATTCTTTGGAAAGAAAGACATCCAGGCCACGAAGGTTTAAATTCCCCGGGCTCTTAACATGAGCAAAATTGGTTGATAATTTCCACGCTGAGTGATTATTAATATCCGAAAGATTTAAGATAAATCCCCACCCGATTTGTTGGCTAATATCACCTCCTGAAGTAAATCCGCTAAGTTTCCCTTGAAAAAATAAGTTATTTGATATTAGGATTCTCCCGTAAAGAATTGGTATTCCACCAAGATGATTATCAGTAAACGCCGATTTGCTCAGGTTCTTAGCATAAATAAATGACACTCCTGCAACCAACCGTTGTTGTTCTCCTTGAATCGCCCTGGTATGATGACCAAAACCAAGTGAAACACCAGTTAGAAATGTTTTGACTTGATCTGTTTCATTGGCTGAATCAAGATTAAGGGAAATCCACTGAGCGTGAGAAAAACTAAACCAAAAAATAAAAAAAATAAACCGGTTCATCAATCAAGTGTCTTCTCAGTTATATTAAATAATCCCTCGTTCACTGGAATAAATGAACTCAAGAATTTTTTTAATATTAGGATCACTTGAAAACTCATGTTCCGCTTTTTCCAAAGCTGCCGTTCGGGTAAGTTCTGAACGGAAGTAATACCGATAAAAATTTTTAATGGTATTTCTTTCTTTCTGAGAAAATCCCCTCCTCTGTAAACCTATACTATTAATACCAGAGTATTCTAATGGATCTTTTGCTGCACGAATAAAAGGAGGAACATCCTGTACAATTCTATATCCACCCCCAACAAACACATGAGAACCAACTTTACAAAACTGATGGATTACAACTCCACCTCCTATCGAAGCCCATTCACTCACTTCAACATGTCCACCAAGTGTTACAAGATTTGCAAAGATAACATTATTCCCAATAATACAATCGTGTGCAACATGAACATAACCCATCAAAAGTACATTACTTCCTATTTCTGTAGTTCCGTGGGCAGCAGTTCCTTTGTTGATTGTTACAGATTCACGAATTATTACATTATCCCCAATCTGTACACATGTCTTTTCACCGGCATATTTAAGATCCTGAGGAATTTCACCAATTGTACAATTATGAAAAATCTGACAATTTTCCCCAATTGTAGTTCCTGGCATTATAGTGGTAAAATTTCCAACTGATGTCCCACTTCCTACCTTTACATCACTTTCAATAATAGAATAAGGACCTATGGAAACTCTTTCCCCTAATTCAGCTTTTTTACTAACTAGGGCAGTTGGGTGTATCTCCGTTGAAATATTTAATTTCCAGCTCGGTCTACAATATTTGCAGTCAATTTAGCTTCTGCGACTAAATTATTATCCACGTAACATTTACCATCAAACTTGCAAATATTTAGTTTCTGTTTAACCAGATTCATGTGAATATATAGCTGATTTCCTGGAACAATTAGTTTGCGAAATCGAACATTATCAGCACCTGAAAAAAACATATTTTTTTTTAATGGATCTTTTACATAACTAAGTACTAAAAACGCTCCTGCCTGAGACATGCTTTCCAGAGTGAGAACCCCTGGCATTACAGGCTGGGATGGAAAATGACCCTGAAAAAATGGTTCATTTACCGTTACATTTTTAATCGCTATCAAAGATTTTCCTGGGATTATTTCATCAATTCGATCAATTAAAACAAAAGGATAACGGTGGGGTAAAATTTTGACAATATCTTGAATTTCAAAATGCGTTTTCTTTTTTAATTCTCCCATTATTTAATTATAACTCAAGTCTTTTATTTCTTGAGAATATTCCCGCTTTAATGTTTTAACAAATTCTACATTACTCGCATGACCAGCTCTTGCTGCAGTAACATGTCCCTTAATCGGGATGCCTAATAAAGCTAAATCACCAATCAAATCTAACGTTTTGTGTCGAACGGGCTCATTTCGAAAACGAAGTATTCTCCCATTCAAAATCCCATTGGCTCCCGTAATAATATTTTCTTCAATACCAAAGAGATCCCGTAAACGATTAATCTCAGAGCGATCGAGAAGTTTGTCAATTAAAACAACCGCATTGTCAAGGGACCCCCCCTTAATCAATCCATTTTCTTTGAGCATTTCTACTTCACTAAGAAAACAAAAGGTACGTGCCGGAGCTACCTCTACAGCAAAATCTTCGGCCATATTATAAATAGCTTCATACTGAGTCCCCAAAGAAGGAAGGGGATATTCTACCATAAAGGTCACGCGGAAACGATCGGAAGGAATAACATGAATATCGATATCACGGTAGGGATCGGTATAGTTTACGGCCCGTCGAATTTCCAAGACATTCCGCTCATTCTCTTGACCGACAATTCCACTGGCCAAGAGCACTTCCACAAAATCTTTTGCGCTCCCGTCCATCACTGGGGGTTCTTTGCTGGTCAATTCTATCAACACATTGTCAATCCGTAATCCACTCACCGCGGCAAGGGCATGCTCAACCGTATGAATTCTTGCTTTTTTCTCCTCAATGGTTGTTCCGCGGGAGATATCTACTACATGATCAATATCTGCTTTGATCTCAGGGGAATTTTTAATATCAGTCCGAATAAAACGTATCCCATAATTTTCAGGGGCAGGTTTAAAGGTAATTGTACATTCAACCCCGGTATGGAGTCCAATTCCAGTACAGGAGACAGGACGGGATATTGTTTGTTGCTTCCTTTTCATAATGATATCAATTTGGTTCTTTTTCTCCTAATTTTTCTATACGTTTTTTTAAAATATTTATTTCTGTTAAAACGGCATCCCGCTTGTTCTGTTCTTTTATTTCCCTCGCAGGCATTCCTGCATAAACCTTTCCTCCGGCGAGAGATTTCGTCGCACCTGCGTTTGCGGCAAGAACTGTTCGTGAACCTAGTTTCAAATGGGGTGCAACCGAAGAGTGGCCAGCAAAAATACAGTAATCACCGACTTCGACACTTCCGGCAATTCCCACACCTGCAGTGATAAGACATCCTTTCCCAATTTTTACGTTATGGGCAATATGAACAAGATTGTCCATTTTCGTATTATTCCCTATTTTTGTTTCCCCTATGGTGCCCCTGTCAATAGCACAATTTGCTCCAATTTCTACATCCTGACCAATGATAACACAACCATTCTGGGGTATTTTATAATGAACATCTTTTTCTGTTACAAAACCAAAACCATCACTGCCAATTACAGTACCGCTATGTATAATCACGTTACAGCCAACAACACAATCCTGATAAATGATTACATGAGGATATAGTAGGCCATCTTCACCAATTTGTGCTTTGCTTCCAATCGCAACGTGGTGCCCTATAATACATCTATCTCCAATTTTTACCTTCGAATCTATCACTGCAAAGGCACCTATGGTAACTTCCTTGCCTATCTCTGCTGATTTATGAATAATGGCAGTAGGATGAACCCCTGTTAAATTATCCGGTTTCTCCTGAAAAAAAGATAAAATCTTTGCGATGGCGAGTTGAGGGTTATTAACAACGATTCCGTTTTTCCCATTTAAAAAGGCTTCGTTTGAAACCACTATAGCAGATGCTTTTGTTTCTGAAATATATTTCCTGTATCTTGGATTATCAAAAAAAGTGATGGTTCCTGATTTTCCGTTTTGAATCTCAGAAACACCATCAATCTTTATATCCGAATTTCCAGAAATCGTTCCAGAAACCAAATCAGCCAGTTCACCCAAGGCAGGCAATGTTACTAATGAATAAAAAGGTTATTAATTTACTCACCAACGTCCACTGTCTTTTCCCTGTCACTTTATTAGACTATTTCCTTAATTCATGCAAAACATCATCAGTGACATCAAAAGTAGGTTTCCCATAAAGAAGGGAAACAGATCCATCAAATATGAAATCAAAACCCTTTGATATGGCAACATTATCAACTGCTTTTTTTACCTTTGATAACAACTCATATTCCATTTGAGTTTGGCGTTTGTATAATTCACCTTCAGGCCCAACTTTTATTGCTTGGAAGGTCTGAATCCTGCTTTCAGATTCTGAGATTTCCTGCTCTTTTTCCCTTCGCCACTCCGGCGAGCTCATCAATCGTTGAGTTTCATAGGTTTCTTTTAAACTGTCTAACTGCGATAGCATTTCCTGATACTCAAATTGTACTTTCTGAAATTCAAGTTGTAATTGAGACTCAGCTTCTTTGAAATCCTCATATTCCGTCCGAATACGGTCAGATTGAACAAAACCAACTTTTACTTCTCCCTTAACAAAAACCGGTAGAAGAATTAAAGCCGTTAACACTATTGATGGGTTTAATTTTTTAAACACATTACCTCCTTTAAAGTTAAAAGGGTTGACCAAAAGTTATTGTATAAGTCCAGCCTTGAGGCTCACCTATCCCTGTTATATCATCAAATCCATATCCCATATCAAATCCAAGCATACCAAGCATTGGCATAAAGAAACGAAAACCAACACCTGCACTACGTTTTAACGATAGCGGCCCTGTTCTGGTAAGTCCAAATGGTTCGGTCATATCTAGTGTGTCCCACACATTGCCCATCTCACCAAATACCAAGCCATATACAACAGGATTTTCAGAAAATGGAATGCGAAATTCTGACGTAAACTTTATCATTCCACTTCCTCCAACAGGACGACCGCTTGTTGTCAGTGGACCAATAGAATTATCGGGATACCCGCGGAGCATATTTCCATAGGGTATTCCATTGCCCCCCATAATAAATTTTTCATCAAACGGGACAATAGATAATTCTTCATTACTTGATTGCAATGGCTTAATAGCACCCAATTTAATAGAACTCATCAAAACAAATTTCCAGAATGTAGGGGTAAACCATTCCAAATTCAACACATGTTTATGAAAGTCTTCATTTCCACCTAAGGGCCCACCTGATATCGTAGTTTCCAGTGAAAATCTGGAACCTGACGTCGTAAATTCTGGTCTGTCTCGACTATCTCTTGTAATTACCTGTGTTATGTTAAATCCCTGAGATATCTTCCCCGAAAGATCTTTATAAGGACCAAGATCTTCTTCGGGGGTCGTGCTCTCCGTACTATACTCTTTTTGTACCCCTCTTAGCACCCAATGTCCCCTGAAAAAATCATCAGGCCACCTGAAGCGTCGTCCCCAACTAAGGCTCCCCCCAAACATTGAAAAATCCAGTGGGAATGAATAGTTTGTCGCAGCCCCCCGAAAGGTATAAAACACAGAAAATCCAATAAGATTTGGTGTGTCCATAACCATTGGATCTGTGAAGCTTAGGCTGACAGAACGATATTTTGAAGGGGTTTGAGTTATGGAATAATTGGTGCCTGTATTAAAACTGAGGTTAAGTCGCTGTCCGAGTCCTCTGAAATTATTAAATTCAACTCCTCCTCCTCCTGTTATTCCATATTCACCTGTAAAACCAATATTTGCTTGTGCCCGATCAGCAGATTTTTCCTCAACTGAGATATCTAAATCAACCTCGTCCTCATCTACTGGAATTACATCGGGAATCACATTGGAAAAATAATTAAGAATCCACACTTCTCGTTGACTACGTATGAGCTTATTCCTGTTAAAAATATCGCCTGGAAAAATTTTTAATTCCCTTCGTACCACATTTTCTCGTGTTTTTGTATTCCCAGAAATCAAAATATTGCGTACATACACTTTTTTATTTTCAATAATCACAAAATGAATATCCAGAGAATCTTCTCCGGCTGGTGTCATCTGAGTCTCAATTTGGCTGTAAATATATCCCCGATCCATATACAGTCCCTGCATTCTTTCGTACACCGCACTGTTAAACTCTTCTTCATTAAAATAATTACCAACAGACAAACCCAGCCGACGTTTGAGTTCATCATCAGAATACAAGACATTCCCCTCTAGAGAAAATTGACCATATTTATAACGCGGACCTTCAAAAATATTTAGATGGAGATTCATTCTACGTTTATTTTTGTTGTAACTGATTGAATCGGATGAAATAACCAGATCGCGGTATCCCTTATTTCGATAAAACGCAACAAGACTTTCCTTGTCTTCACTATACTTGTTTTTATCAAAATAAGATCTCCAAAACAAATACCATCTTTGTTGTTTCGTTTCTTTCAGTACTCTTCGGAGGCGGCGATCGGAAAAAGCGTGATTTCCTCCAAAAATAATTTTACCTATTTTAACCTTCTTATTTTCTGTGATATAAAAAACTATATCCTTTGTAAGATCTTTTGCCTTCTTGTTTTTTATGTTGTCCGCTGTGGTTTCTACAATCTCCCCATTTATTTCTGCCAAGAGAAAACCTTCATCTGAGTATAAATCCTTGATTTTCTGAATAGTTTCTTTTATTAAATGTGGTTTAATTCGTTGACCTGCTATTAATTTGATTTCCTCTTCAAATTTACTGTCTTTGATTTTCTTATTCCCCTCATATCGGATTGCTCCCACTATGGGGTTTTCTTCAACCAGAATAGTGATCGAGATTCCCTCCGAAGTTTCATCATTCAGTATAATCTGCACATTTTTAAACATCCCCAAGTTCCAGAGCCTCTTTACACTCCGGGCAAAATCGCCCGATTTTATTATTCTTCCTACTCTTAAACCTGCGGTATAACGAATCATATCATCAGTCGCAAGTTCGTTTCCATCAACTTCTACACTTAACAGTTTTATTTCCTGTGGACTTTGTGCAAAGGATATAGTCATTGCTAAGAAAAGAGAAAATAACAATTTATTAATCATTTTTATGAATTACTCGATAATTATTAGCCAACGTTCCCAAACCGCCGTTCACGTAACTGAAACTTATGCACAGTTTCAAGCAACTCTTTCTCACGAAAACTAGGCCAATAGGATGGATAAACATATATCTCCGAATAAGCGATCTGCCATAATAGGAAGTTACTGAGCCTGAATTCTCCACCAGTACGAATCAAAAGATCCGGATCGGGAACCCCGGCAGTATAATAGTGTGACATTACTGTGTCCATAGTAATGCTTTCCGGTAGAATCTCACCCTTATGTACTTCATGTGCAATTTCCTTTACAGCATTAAGGATTTCTTGACGGCTTCCATAACTTAAAGCCAGAATTAAATTTAGCCCTGTGTTGTTTTTTGTCAATTTTATACCTTCTTCAATTGTTTTGCGGACATCTTTTGATAATTTCTCAATAGCTCCTATGGTAGTTAATTTAACATTATTCTTATGTAGCTTTTTTACCTCAACGCGAAGGGTACTCATCAAAAGTGTCATTAAGGCAGAAACCTCTTTGGGAGGGCGATTCCAGTTCTCAGCTGAAAACGTATAAAGTGTTAGATATTCCACACCGATTTCCCCGCAAACACGGGTCACTTCCCGAACGGAATTGATCCCTTCCTTATGACCGGCTGCCCGAGGAAATGACCGTTCTTTTGCCCATCGTCCATTACCATCCATAATAATGGCAATATGGCGGGGTAGGGCTCCTTCCAGTGTAATCGCTTCTTTTAACTCGTGTGTTTTCATTCAGAAAAGAAAAAGGATGCGTATCTTCTTATTTTCCATCAATTTATAATTACCATGTTGCATCACTCCTTATTTGTTTCATATTCAACACAAAAGATAGTATTCTGTTCCCCATTTATACTACAAGATTAACTTATTACTCTTCTTAAAATAATGAAAAAACTTACTAATAATCGGCTATATGGATTCTATTATTCGTTCCACAATATCACGGTATACATTACTCACAAACGATTTGGGTTTCTGGAAAACGATTGGTATCCCATCATCGGTGGCTTCCATTATTTCACGCGAGATCGGGATAGTACCAAGCAGTGGAACACCAAGCCGTTGGCTTTCCTTTGCGCCCCCTCCTGTTTTAAACAAATCCAGCAAAAGGTTAAACTGCCCCTTTTCGTTTAAGGCTTTTGATTCCTCACCTGAAATATGAATAAGTCCATTTGCAAAAGGAGTCCCCTTGGAATCTAAAACCTTACCCTCAACTCGAAGTCCCGACATGTTTTCAATTACTCCAATTATGGGGGTTTGTACTTTCTGAAACATATTCGCACCTTTTCGCACATCCGCCAAAGCAAGATCCTGGGGTGTGGTAACAATGACTGCACCACTAATTTTAATCTTCTGGGTCAGAGTTAGTTGAACATCGCCGGTACCCGGAGGAAGATCCAAGACAAGATAATCTAACTCTCCCCATACTACATCTCTGAAAAACTGTTCAGTCATTCGTGCGACCAAAGGGCCGCGCCATATTGCAGGACTGTCATCTCCACTGAGAAAACCAAAACTCATCACTTTCATTCCACGAAACTCCAGCGGAATTAATTTACGTTCTTGTGTGAGCTTCGGTTGTTCCTTTAACCCAAGTATAATTGGAAGAGAAGGTCCATAAATATCTAAATCAAGCAATCCAACCTGAATAGATTTTTCACACAACGCAGCCGCAAGATTTGCTGCCACTGTGGATTTTCCGACTCCTCCCTTTCCACTTGCCACAGCAATCACATATTTAACTCCAGCTATGGATTGATTGGGTTGTATACCTTCATCCGGACCAGAAGATGGCTGATCAGAAACTTTTGTAACCAAAGTAACATTAACTTTTTCAAATACCCCGCTACCTTCCAATGCTTTACGGACTGCATTAAGAATTGTTTTACGCTTACCTTCAGCAGCGGCCACCTTTAGAACTACATTAACATTCTTTTTATCCACTTGTATATGCTCTACTATACCAAATGAAACTATATCACGAGTAAAGCCCGGATAGGAAACAGTTTTAAGTAATTTAAGTATCTGATCTTTATTCATTTTAAGATAATCTATATACAAAAAACGGCTGTAATAAACAGCCGTCTTTTCATCTTTTTAAAAATTAGACTAGCCGGGATATTCCCGACCAAACCATTCGTAATTTATTTTTGAATATTTATGCCATTCATCCGGCACCTCATCTTCTTCAAATATAGCTTCTACTGGACATTCCGGTTCGCAAGCCGCGCAGTCAATACATTCCTCGGGATCAATATATAACTGTTTCCCCGCTGGGTCAAATCCGTCTTCTTTTGCTTCCGCACCCATCCCTTCGGGATCTTCGGGGCCGTGGATACAATCAACGGGGCAAACATCTACACAAGCTGTATCACAGGTACCGACACATGGTTCTGCAATAATGTACGTCATTTAAATTCCCTTTCAATTAATTAATTGAATAATAGTAAAAACTATTCTTCTGGTAACTTTTATCGTCTGTTAATTTATTCTATTTTAAAAAATAAATTCAACACTTCTTTTTGTTCAATTATTGACTTAAACTTAAACGAAAGTAAAAAAGATTACTCTATTTTACTAAAATGTAAAAAGTCTTTTATATCCTAAATTATATAATGTTGATGATTAAAAATATTACAAAAATATCTGCGAAAAAAAACATCGCTCTACTTTGGGGAGCCCAGATGATCTCAGCTGCCGGGGATGCAATTTATCAACTGGCTCTGTTGTGGTTCGTTCTTGATATCACCGGTTCTTCTGTCTTAACGGGGCTGGTAGCCATGAGTGCCCACATGCCGGCTATTCTTTTTGGACTTTATGCCGGAGTGCTTTCTGACAGGTTTAATCGTTTTTATCTCATGGTTTTTTCACATGCAAGCCAAGCATTAACTGTGATAATTATCCCAATTATGTTATTTTATGGTATAAAACATATCATACTAATTGGTTTTCTTGCTTTTATCCGCAGTAGTTTCGGGACTCTGTTTCCACCTGCGCTCAATGCTTTCATTGCGGAAAAATTTCCTAAAGAAAAATTAGTTAAGGTAAATTCTTTACTAACGACCAGCGGATATCTTGCTTTTTTATTAGGACCAGCTTTAGCAGGAATACTTCTAGGAATTCTGTCCCTCAGGAGTCTCTTCATTTTTGATGCAGTATCATTTTTAATAGCTATCCTATTATTGCTCATGATCACCATTCCTAGATCTACCATTAAAAAAGAGAACTCTTCCACCACCTTTCAGGATCTTCTTTCCGGATTAGGCTATCTCCGAAAGCATCCTGCCATTGGTATCCTTATTTTCCTTACGATCATAAACAACCTTTTTATTATGGGACCAGCTATTGTGGGTATACCGATCCTGGTGAAAATGTACTTAGGTGGAACCGCCTCTGACTTTGCATTTATCGAAGCCGGCATGGCTTTGGGGATGCTCCTGGGCGCCTTTGCCGTCTACCGCTTTTCTGATCGATTGAGTATTGGAAAACTTTTGCTTGCAGGTATGATTTGGGACGGGGTGACATATTCCTTTTTTTACTGGGTTCCTACCGTTCCTATTGCTATCATGCTGATCGTCCTGCACGGTATGGGGATTCCTACCATCACCATTTCCCGCACTGCAATCATCCAACGGCACACACCTGCCAATTACCATGGACGGCTCTTTTCCATGGTGCACCTTGGGGTGATAGGCATGACATCTTTGTCTGCTGGACTTGTAGGATTTTTAAATACACTTATTCCTATTCAGGAAGTTTTCTTTTTCTTCGGAATAGGAGGAGCATTGTGTGGGATTATCGGTGCCTCGATACCTACATTAAGGACAATAGATCAACAAATTTATTGACCGCTTCAACCAATAAAAAGAAAGTCTGTTTCTTGGTTCTCGATCAAGGAACATCTTCCACAAAATCTTTCCTGTTTGACATTCAGGGGACCTTAGAGCATTCTGCTAAAATTAAGCACTCATTGACACGACCGGCACCCTATCATGTTGAATGTGACCCGATCACTATCCTTGAAGCCTGCAGATTCCTGATTGATCAAGCCTTGTCAATTGTGAAATCGAAGGGGGGTACTATTCAATCCATGGGCCTTGCAGTCCAACGATCTACATTCCTGTTTTGGGAGCGCAAATCATTGGAGCCTCGCACACAGGCTCTGAGTTGGCAGGATAGCCGTGCCCATTCCATTATCAAAGATTTTGAACCCTATCAAAACCAAATTAAACGCATAACCGGTACTCCCCTCAGCGCTCATTTCGGTGGACCAAAATATCTCCATTGCCTCATAGAAAACCCCACATTAAAACAGGAAGTACTCTCAGGAAACATTTTATTTGGACCTTTAAGTGCATTTCTAACCCACGCTCTGACCGGTACACCTGCTGTAGATGAATCCATTGCCTGCCGGTCTTTGCTTTTTAATCTATCCACTGGGAAGTGGTCTGAAAAACTTTTAGACTTATTTCAAGTACCAAGATTCAGCCTTCCGAAACTTGTTCCCACAGAATATTCATTCGGAACTGTATCAACTGGGGATATTCAACTCAAATGTGTGGTTGGAGATCAGCAAGCAGCTCTCATTGGTCAGGGTGGATGGAAGACCGGCACCTTGGCCATGAACTTCGGGACATCTGGAAGTGTTCAATTCAATGTGGGGCGCGGGCCGGCTTTGATTCCCGGGTTAATCTCCAGCATTTTAACATCCTCTAACACCAGTAAAATGTATATGGTGGAAGGCACAATCAATGCCTGTAATTCTCTTTTTTATCATTTGGAAAAGGAATTAAACATCCCGCACGAACAAATGCACTGGCATAAGCGTTGTCAGGAACGAAAAACAAACGGGGTTTTCATCCCCGGTTTCACAGGTCTGGCAGCACCTTATTGGGCCAGCGGTTTCCCAGATATTTGTGAAGGAATTGACACTTCTGATCCCAATGATATGATCCGGGCAGGAATGGAATCTATCGGGTTCCTGATATATGATATCCTTGAACAGATGAAACCCATTGCAACATCCTGGCCAAAAAAATTAACTGCCAGCGGTGGTGGTGCCCGGTCTCCTCTATTACAGTTTATTGCGGACTTGACTGATCTGCCGGTATGTCATTCCACAATGAGAGATCGAACTGCTTATGGTGTTTATCAACTAATACGACCTAAAGAAAAAAACCTTTCAAAATTTGAGGAATCTTATTTTAATTTAACATTTCATCCTTCAATGACGAAAGATCAACAAAAAAGCAAAGTCAATTGTTGGCACAAAGCATTGGGTAATGCCGGATTAATCAAATAGAAAAAAGAGTTTTTTTCAACTAAACTAATTTCCTCAGTGCATAAACTAACCATTCAGCATCCTGTTGAGAATTATACACATTGAATGAATATCTTAAAAACATTTTATCCTTCCACAAAAAAACAGGGACCTCGATGGAATGCTCCTTCATTAAAGCACTTTTGAATTTTTCCGGTTCCCTGATGGGAAGTTCTACGCTTGCCATTTGTCCAAGCCATTCTTCAGTATTAGGACAAAGATGGTTCAATGTAAAATATTCATCCAAACATTCCCGGGTTTCTCTAACAAGATGTCTACAGCGAACAGTTAATTCATCCCAGTTATTCTTCTGCTGGAATTCTATTGCTGCGGGGACAGTCAGGAACGCGCTCATGTCCCGAGTCCCCTGCCACTGGTTTTCCAGCAAAAAAGGTGATCCAGACGGATCAGCGCCGTCACTCCCCCAACTGACCACCAGAGGATTTATCTTTGTTTGAAATGATTTCCGTACATAAAGAAAAGATGATCCTTTTGGAGCACAAAGCCATTTATGGCAAGCAGCTATATACACGTCCGGGTCCATTTCTGAAATATTCAGTGGAATCTGACCCGGCACGTGAGCGCCATCAACGATGGTTAGAATGTCTCGTTCCCGAGCACGTTGACAAATTTCATGTACAGGGAAAATAAGCGCAGTCGGGCTCGTAACCTGGCTTATGAAAATGACTTTTGTCCGATCAGTAACACCATCCCAAAAATGTTCGGTAAATTTATCATGGGTGGTAACCGGAAGGGGAATATCATGCTGAATAAGTCTTGTGCCTGACATAGTACAATAAGCCTCCCACGCCCGGATGAGGGCTCCATACTCGTGATCTGTAGTCAAAATTTCATCACCCGGCTTCAGGCCCAAACTGTTAATGACCGTATTCCCTGCTGTAGTTGGATTTGGGACAAAAAACAAATCATCCCCTTCGCATCCAACAAATTCACCCAAACTGTCCCGCGCTGTTTTCAGATGTGTATAAACATCTTCCGCCATAAACTGTACAGGCTGGCGTTCAAGTTCCTTTTGCCAGTGCTGGTATTTTTCAAACACCGTCTTCGGGCAGGCGCCGAATGAACCGTGATTGAGAAAAGTTACATTAGGCGATAGAAGAAATTTATCCTTCACAATAATAAAAGAAACGTTATCCTGCCAAAGCTCCCATAGGATCCCATGGCGGTAACTTTACCGGTTCTCTTCGATAAATCTCTAATTCTTTATCGGTCAAATATTTTTTGTGAACTACAATCTCATAATTATATTCATCAAACCATTTGTCCGTCATTATATCGTATCCCTTATCTCCCCGTTTGTTACCCCAGCTGTTTTCCACACGCCATTTTCGAGGTTTCCCTCCTTTATCCAAATCCACTCCGGTAAACAGCATGGCATGGGTCATCTGGCTGTCTCCATATTCCAGGCGGTCTGCCTTATTCATGGGAAAATCTGTGCCATAAAAGAGTTCAAAATCAAACAAATCCATATCCATAACACCCAGGTCGCGATGGAAATGCTTGCCCACATCACAGCCAAACCACACAGGATCATCATCGCGGATAGACTGAACAGCGCACTCCTTCAGGCGGGAAGAGGGTAGATTCAAATATCGGATGATATCTCCCTCAACTACGTTTCCCAGATATTCCACAGTATACACTTCATTATAGGTTTTATCCGACATGGGGCAATTTATCAGACAGCTGAAGTCATCAAGATTTAGTCCAACATGATCTAAAAAAAATCGTTTGGGGGTGAGATTTTCAAAGCGGTGAAATTTTTTATCTTTATCTCTCACCTGCCAATCAAACCGAACCGGCGGAGTCCCCAAGTGAATGACAAGCATTTGATAGATAACTGCCAACATTTCTTTTTTCATCCTATGGAGAACTGTTAAATTTTTCCCTTCGTTATAAACTTCCCTCAGGGACTTGGCAAACTCCCGGAGTTTCCGTGTAATCATTCGGTTCATACGCATAGATTTACTGGACTGAAAACTTTCCGGCATCTCTGTTTGAGGTACCACACCGTACTTCCGGATAAGGTTCACAAACATGTCCCATTGTCCGCCATCCTGAATCGGGTTTTCCAATAAATACATTATCAGTCGACTATTCCACGGTTCTACAGAAGTCTGTATAACGTTTTCCAGGAAATAATTGGCTTTTTCAATTTTATCCCAGAACATGAAATAACTTTGAGAAAATTCAAATTTCTTCAAATTATATTTCCGCCCCAGATAAATCCGGAAAAGATTGAGACCTGCAAAACCCCAACACCTCCCGCTTGATTTCTGGTTAGTAACTTCTAACTGACCGCTGACCATTTCAGAAAATGTATGATCAATCCTGCGGAAAGCTTCCCAGTCCATGGCCAGATCCGTGATCTCCCCTCGTGCCGCTGCATTTCGTGCCAGTTTAATTTGAGCATTTTCTTCAATGCTTTTTTGATATTCCTTAATTGTTTTCAATAAAATCTTTGAGCTCATACGTTTTTCCTTTAGTTAATCTGTTAAATTTCTTTACTAGTTATCCATTATTCTAGTTAGATTGAATTAATTCACTAATTTTATTTCTAGTAAAATCTCTTAACTGCTCTACAGTCATATTTTTATACTCCTCTTTCTTAATTAATTCCCCAAAATGTAACGTAAGTATACCCGGTGTTAACCGCCAATCATTCTTGTTTTTTGCATCAAAGGCTCCTTGAATACCAACAGGAACAATGGTAATACCGGTATTTTTTGCCACATGAAAAGCGCCTTTTTTAAACTGTCCCATTTCTCCTGTGAGTGTGCGGGTACCTTCCGGTGAAATAATAAAAGAAGTTCCTTTTTGAACAGCCTCTTCAGCTAAGTGCAAGCTGTGAATTGCAGCTTTCAATTTCCTTCGTTTAATTGGAATGACACCATATCGCTTTACAAGATAACCCCATCCTGGCCAACTAAACTGTTTATTCGCTCCTACAGCCGTAATGTAATGAGGAATAGCCGCTGCAAGCATAAAACTGTCAAACAATGACTGGTGATTGAAGAGATACAAATATGGCTGTCCTTTTTTCGGAGGAGGCGTCCCCCGCACAGAGAGCCATTGACCACCTGTTGTTAAAAGTATTCGACATATAATTCGTGCAAAAGGATGAAGTTTTTCTGGATGAATAAAAAAAAGTAAAAACAGATACCCTCCCCCCACAACAAAAGTGAAAACAATAAACGTCAGAGGCCATAAAATCAGAGAAATTAAAGTTCTAAATATTGTCAGCATCAAAATTTATTTTGGCGAAAAGTTTATGATTGGCTTTTGGAAAAGGAAATTTAATTATTTGTTGAGGTGTTATCCATCGGTTAGGTTGATTTGAAAAAACTTTCTTACCATTATATAATTGACAATGGAATGCTCTTACTGTAATGGCAAAATGGGAATATCGGTGTTTAATTGGATCGGTATTCTTTCCCAAGATAACATCAACATTACATTCCTCCTTGATTTCCCGTATCAAGGCTTTCTCAGGGCTTTCTCTATAATCAATTTTCCCTCCCGGGAGTTCCCAAAGTCCTCCTAAATGTTTTCGGTTGTCCCGTTTTAATATGAGGAAACGGCCTTTCTTCCATATCAGTCCCAAAACAACATCGTAATGAGGAATATCTTTAGATAATTCAGGCCGGGGATATTGCTCCGGATGGTCGGTCTGTGCAGCTCTACAGAAAGATTTCATAGGGCAGGCATAACAATGAGCCTGATTAGGGCGGCAAACCTGGTTGCCCAGGTCCATTAAGGCCTGGTTAAAATCTCCTGGTCGGGTTTTATCAATAAAATTTTCTAACTCCTTTTGTACCCGCCTAAAATTATATTTTGTAATGGTTTTTATTCTCAGCATCCGCGCCATCACACGTTTTATATTTCCATCAATAGCGGGAAACGGAATATCAAAAGCTATTGATAAAACAGCAGCTGCAGTGTAATCACCTATGCCCGGGAGTGACTTGAACAGCTTAAATTCCTTGGGTATCTTACCATTATAATCTTTTATAACAGTTTTGGCAGCACTATGAAAATTGCGGCATCGATTGTAATAGCCGAGACCTTCCCAAACCTTTAATAAACTTTCTTCCTTAGCCTTTGCAACAGATTTAAGAGAAGGAAATCTTTTTAACCATTTAAAGTAGTAATGACTCACTCTTTCAGTCTGGGTCTGTTGAAGCATTATTTCAGATAACCATATTCGATAGGGATCTGATTCACTCCGCCATGGTAATGTTCTTTTATTTATATCATACCAATTCAATAAGTTTTTCGAAAATAGAGTATTTTCGTGTTTCATATTAATGAGAGTATATCTTCCAATTCATTAATTGATTCAATGATAAAATCCGGTTTAACATCAGAATATGATAAATCACTTTTCCTAAATTTTCCTGTACGAACAAGCACCCCCTTCATACCAGTTCTTTGAGCTCCGCCAATATCATTAATCAAATCATCACCAACCATAATGGCTTTTTTACTTCTAATTGAAATATCTTCAAGTGCCGTTTGAAAAAAATGCGGGTTAGGTTTTCCTAAGGATATAGCTGCTTGGCCAGAGGAATATTCCAGCCCGGTAATTATAGCGCCAATATCAATTTCCAGTCCTTGTAAAGTTTGAAAATACCTCCCTTTATGAAGAGCAATAAGCCCAGCACCTTCCATCAAATACCTGAATGCCTTATTGAGATCATCATAATTCCACTTATGTCCCCTGTCACCAATTACCACAAACTCCGGTTTCCTGTCATGTATATCAAACTCAGAATAATCTGAATAAATATTATCATGAATCAAAAGATGACAAGGAGGCGAACCAATGCTCCTTAAGTAATTTATTCCTATGTAGGCAGCACTGAATATTTCTTTTTCATCAATCAGTAAACCAAAACTACCAAGTTTTTCTCTTATTTCTCTTCGGGTTTTTGTGGTTGTATTTGTAAGAAATCTGAAAGGAATACCTTTGTTTCTTAGTGAGTCAATGAGTTTTTGCCCTCCATCAATCGCTTGATTCGACACATAAAAAACACCGTCCAAATCAAATAATATCCCACGTTTTTGATTCATAAAATCCTTCAAAGCAATTTACCCATTACCAGTGATGAGGAAAATAAAAAACCATTTTTGAGAATATTGCCTTTAACTTTATTGCGGCAATTTACAACTTCTGTTCTAAAAAATATTTAATTCTTAATATGACAATAAACCCCCGCGGGGTTTATTGTTTTTTCCTACTTCACCAATAGATTGTGATCCGATTATAAAATGTATTTTCCGATCCAGATAATTAAATACTATTTTAATTCTTATTTGCTGTGATCAGTACATAGCCAAATGGGTTTTGATCCTTATTATTATATACATACTGAAGACATTTTGAAACCATTATTAAGAAAATTTTTGGATATTTATTCAATAAAATATTTTCATTATTTTCTAAAATGGCAATCCATTTTGGTAATACACTTAATACGTTTTCAGTTATATCATTAGTATTTATATTTTCGAATCCTTCTATCTCTAGATTCTTCATCCATTTCTTTTCATCATAAAATTCTTTCGCAGAGAGTCCGTGTTTCGCGATAATCACCTTATACCAATCTCGTCTTTTATAGTAATGAGAGCATAACACGATGTCAGCCAGAGCAATTTTGCCTTTACTAATTAACACCCGTTTTGCTTCTCTAATAAATTGGAGTTTGTCCGGGAAATGAAACGCGGATTCTATTGCATAAACATTATCATAGAAACAATTATTGGATGGAATATTTTGTGCATCACCAAGCGTAAAACTTACTCGATTTTCAAAATTATTTTCTTTTAACAACATGTTAGCTTCCTTTAATTGATGCTCTACAATATTAATCCCATGAACAGTTATCCTTGGGTATAGTTGTGCAAGAAAACAAGCAGGAGCACCTGTCCCACAACCCACATCAAGCCAGTTTCCCTTTTTTTTAAAATTTGCTGTTACAACCCTGACCATACGTTTTTGATCAGTAGTAATATCACTTTTAATTCTACCATCAGAATATCCCAGATTTAAAAACATATTATAACTTGAAATTGTATGAAATAGTGGATCTAGAAGATGATAATAAGTTCCAATTTTCTTTTTGTAACTCGCCCTAAAAAGAAAATTATATAATAAATTTTTCTTCGTAATCATGTTATTACTCTCAATAATAGTATAAATTAATTTGCATTAAAAAATAAAAATAATTACGATTAACAAAAGTGTAAAAATCAACCCAAGTATACCCGGGAATTTTAGGCCACGTTCTATGCATGGCCTGGCTGCGATAGCAGGTAGCAAAACAAATAATATTGATGGAGAAAAATTAAAATAGGCTGTGTAATTATTTGTGACAGAATAAGGCGATATAAATAATGAAAAAGTTAAAAATATAATAGTACTATTAAAAAACCAGCCAAAATAATTTTTCATAGGCACACCATAATATTTCCCAGGCTTAAACCATTTCCACCTTCCTTCATTTACAGCCAGGGGGTCTAAAACAAAGTCTAATAAAGTTATTAGTGTGCTTGAGATAATTATAACATCCAAATTTTTCAATTCTGCAATATTATTAATATCCAAACCAAGAATTAAAAAAGTAACGTTAATAGACATATAAAGAAGACCTGACCACGCTAATGGAATTACAAAAGGTACTCCAATTATTATAGGACCAGGACAATTATCTTCAATATACCTAAATTTTCCAAAAACGTATCCAGTTTTTACGCCAATTATTTCAAAAACCAAACTCAAAATAAAGCTTAAGGAAAAAAATAAAAAAGTATTTAATACGCCCCAAATTATTGATGAATGAAAAAGAAAATAGCTATATCCAAAACATACTTGAGCTAATCTTACTTTTTCTGCCCGTATGTAATTTCTTCTAGAACTGAGATTATCTTTGAAAAGAAAAAGAGATACTGAACCACTTTGAACTAATCTGTAAACAAAAATAGTAGATACTATAATTATTAAAAAGAATATTAGAATTAGGTTTTCCATCAAAAATAACTATATCAGTTAATTTATCTTAAAATCATATATTTGCGCTGATTTTAAAAATATAAGCCAAAAAACAGATAAACTAGATTGATGTGTTTTGAACCGTTAATATTTTAATCGAAACCACCAAGGAGTCCAATCAAATCGACAACACGATTTGAATAGCCCCACTCATTATCATACCAATTCAATGTTTTTACAAAGTTGCCTTCTACAACCCGTGTAAATGGTGCATCAAAAATAGACGAATGCGGATTCCCGATGATATCTGTTGACACCACCGGCAGAGTTGAGTATTCTAATATTCTCTCAAGCCCAGATGTCTGTGATGCTTTCAGGACGACCTCATTGATCTTATCCACAGTTACGAATTTCTTCAACTGAAACACAGAATCAACTACCGAACCGTCAGCCACTGGCACACGCATGGCAATACCGTCAAGTTTCCCAGCCAGCTCAGGAAGTACTTTCCCGACAGCACGGGCGGCTCCTGTAGTGGTTGGAATAATGTTTTCAGCCGCAGCCCTGCTTCGCCGCCAATCAGAATGCGGAACGTCAGCCAAACGTTGATCATTTGTGTATGCATGAATCGTGTTAATCACACCATATTCAATTCCAAAAGCATCATTCAGAACTTTAGAAATTGGTGCAAGGCAATTTGTTGTACAACTAGCATTGGAAATGATTCTATGGTCAGAGTTTAATCCTTTGTCATTTACTCCAATCACGACAGTGTAGTCGATTTCATCTTTTGCTGGCACTGTCAGGATAATGCGTTTTGCACCAGCTTCCAGATGTTGTTTCAGTGATTTTGTAGTCCTAAAGATACCCGTTGCTTCGACCACTACATCTACGCTTAATTCCTTCCATGGTAGATCAGCTGGATTGCGTTCCGCCAGCATTTTCACTTCGTTTGTAGAAGTATATAGTACATCTTTTTCAGTATGTACAGTATCCGGAAACCGTCCCATTACCGTGTCATATTTCAGGAGGTATGTAAGTGCATCATTATCAGCAATATCGTTGATTGCAACTACCTCAAAATCATCTCTGGTATTCAGTATCCGAAAGACAGAGCGTCCAATTCTTCCAAATCCGTTAATTGCGATTCTCATGATTGCACCTCTACCCGGTCATTCAGAGTTGCATAGGAATCAACAACATCAAGCACTCTTTTCCCAAATCCCCAGCCATTATCAAACCAAGAAATTGTCTTGACCAGTTTACCAGCAGCGATCATCGTTGCTTTTGAATCAAACACCAGGGTTTCGCCACTGGCGGTAAGATCACTGGAAACTATGGGATCTTCCGTATAACCTATAAGATCCTTAAATTCACTTTCAGCAGCTTTTTTTACGGCAGCATTCACTTCATCCACTGTGGGCACAACTTTGGGTTCAGTTGTCAGGTCAATACATGAACCATTTGGTACAGGAACATTAAAAGCAACACCACTGAGTTTCCCTTTAAATTTTGGAATCAGGGTTTCCACATAATCGGGAGACCAGGTCTCGTTTGGAATAATATTCTCTACCGCAGAGCGGCTTCGTCTTAAATCTGAACGTACGGCATCAGCCAGCGGTTGATCGGAAGTGTAGGCATGAACCGTGGTCATCATTGCCCGTTCAACTCCAAATTCACGGTCCAAAACAGTTAACGTCAATGCTAATACCTGCGTCGTCGCAGATGTGGTGGAAATAATTCTGTCACCGGATTGTATTTCTTTATCGTTTAATCCGGGGATTACAATTCGATCAATTTCATCGATCGGTGGTTTGGAAACAATCACACGTTTTGCACCAGCTTTTAAATGCGGTTCAAGTTCTTTCCTCTTGCGGTATGCGCCAGTTGTATCAAGAACAATATCCACATCATAAGCATCCCATGGAAGTGCCCCCGGCACACCTCCCGCCAAAAGACGGGTCCGGCGGTTACCGTAAACAAGGTGATTGTCTTCAAGGATGAAGTCATCTTTCATAGGTCCGTGAATTGAATCCCGCATTAACAGGTAGTGCAGTGATTCCGGTTCGCCGAAATCGCTTATAGCAACAAATTCATAGTTTGGATTATCGTAACCGATCCGGAAAATATTCCTTCCGATTCTACCAAATCCAAACAATGCGATTCTTACAGGTTTTTTCATTCTGTTTAATCTAAAATGATTATGATTTGGTTTTCATCTTAACAAAAAATTATGGATTATTTAAACAAAATAAAATATTAGCTCACAAATGAGTAATTCCACAAATCAAAGGCGGGGCATCTTCGAGACTTAAAAGGCTAATCTAGAAGTCTGATGTAGTAAATTCCTCCTGACATACAACAAAAACACCTTATATATTATAGGTGGTACCCTTTCTTACTATTAACACTCCCAATATTATAGTTTACTATATCTAATGTATTATTAAAGTGAATACTTGTTAACTGCAAGTGGTTTCTATCATCGCAGCACAAACCTGATAGGGGTCCATATTTGCAGCAGGCCGGCGATCCTCAAGGTAGCCTTTCCCTGCATGGGCTGTGCCCATAGGTATACGGACAGATGCACCCCGGTCACTTACACCATACCTGAAATCATGGATACTACACGTTTCATGCAACCCCGTGAGCCGCTCTTCATTATGTGCACCGTATACATCAATGTGTTGTTTGTGTGCTTTCCCTAATTTTTTACATGCGTCTTCAATGACTTTTATTCCGCCATCTTCTCTCATGGATTTCGTGCTAAAATTGGCATGAGCACCTGCGCCATTCCAGTCTCCTTTTACCGGTTTTGGATGCAGGGTAGCATTTACACCATAATCTTCACCGAGCCTATAGAGGAGCCAACGGGCAATCCATAATTCGTCTGAAACAGCCAAGGGTCCTAAGGGCCCCACCTGAAATTCCCACTGGCCAGGCATTACTTCGGCATTTATACCAGAAATCATAATCCCGGCTTCCATACAGGCTTCCATATGGTCCTCAACAATATCCCGCCCAAAAACTTCATCAGCACCAACTCCACAGTAAAAAGGTCCCTGAGGTGCAGGGTAGCCGCCCTCCGGCCAACCCAGTGGGTTACGGCCCAGAAAGAAAGTATATTCTTGTTCAATTCCAAACCATGGATCATGATCTTTATATTTTTCTGCTACTTTTCTCAATGGTGCACGTGTGTTAGTAACATGGGGTGTGCCATCAGCATTGTTAACCTCGGACATCACCAGAATATGATCACCACCCCGAATTGGATCAGGGACAAAATATACAGGAATGAGAGCACAATCACTATCGCTTCCTTCTGCCTGCATGGTGCTGGATCCATCAAAACCCCACGGTGGAATATCAGCAACTGTTTTCACGGGTCCATCAATAATTTTTGTTTTTGAACGTAGTTTAGATGTTGGCTTATGACCATCTAACCAAATGTATTCTGCTTTAAGTTTTGACATATGATTTTTCTCCTAGGTTTAGCATTAATCCTTCATTTCAATATTTAATTTTGTGCTTTCCTTAAAAGTTGAAAGTACAACCCATGTATGTGTCCGCACAACACCCGGCCATCCTTGAATCTCTTTTAAAAGAGATTCAAGTTTACTTGAATTTTGCACGCGGATTTTCAGTAAATGGCTTCCTTCACCTGTAACTGAGTGACACTCCAGTACAGAGCCGTTTGTTTTTGACTGTTCGATAATATCTTCATAGTGAGAGGATGATGCACTGTCTACAGATATAAATGCAGTTAGATCAAGCCCCAATTTTTTTGAATCTAATTGTGCTGTGAACTTCTTAATGTAACCTCCATCCAATAATTTTTTAATCCGTTCAGAAGCTGCCGGGACAGACAACTTTAACTCCTCGCCTGCTTCACTAGCTGAAATGCGAGAATTATCCTGCAATAGTTTCAGAAGTAAATGATCTTTTTGGTCCAGCATCCTAATAAGAATTTATTAAACATATCATAAATAATAATAATATAATTAACATAATCTATCTGTTTTCTTAAATATTTTAGGGATTTGACAATATTTACTATCGCCATGTCTTTTTGCTTTCTGATCCTTTTTAAAAGGATATTTAATTATAATTTAATGCTTATACTGATACCAGAAATCCATCCACCTGTCCCAAAAAAATAACCGCTAATATCAAAACTATATCTCCCATAAGCATATGAAAGCCCAACACCAGAGCTGCCTAAATAATCCGAGGAAAGACTGTTTCCCGTTTTCTGGAAATATTTGTCACTCGACATCCCCCATCTTAATTGAAACCTGTAGGGTAATTGAAATATTCCACCAAGACGAAACCAAGGAGGTGAGGTTAGTTCATAACCAATATCTATACTTAATTGAAGTGGTAAATGAGCTAATTTTTTAACAAAACTTCCTACTAACCTAGTAGGAAGTTGTTCGTTTGTTTGTGTGTATCGTTTAAATATAAAGCCATAATTCCCCAATGATAATCCAAGCTTTGCATCAAATTCATCAATATACAAAAGAGCCCCAACAGTAAGTGTCATCAGAACCGATTGATAGGATTCTAGCTGGCTAAAAAATCCTCCCAGTGTGCCCCCCAAGGCAATTCTATTTCCCTTTCTTCTTTCCCCTACAGAAACAGTTAGCCATTCATCTCCAGATGTATAGGGTCCTGTTTGATTTCCGTATTCATCGTAACCGTCAAAAAACCCATAATTCAAATGTCTTAAACCAAAAGAATACACCCTTTTGCTTCGCGGCATGGATAAAGAAATAATCCCCGCCTCTATTTTTGCAGGATACAGCAAAAGTGCAAGATGTAAAGATCCTTTTCTTTCATTTAAAAGTGCTGGGTTTTTAATATCGCTTTCTACTGAAAGCATTGAAAAACCCGCACCAGCCATAGCAATACTTTGGGGGTGGTACCAGGTGTTTAGTCCCGGATAAGATGTTTGGGCCGATAAAAGTTGAACAGCAAACACTATATAAAAATATAAAAAAAAGATAAATTTCGATTTCATGGCTATCTTGGTTTTTCCTTTTGACAACTTAGTTTGATTTACTGTATTGAAACAGGATTTATATCAAGAGAGGTTATAACTCCTGAATGGGTCTGCTGATTAATCTCCGAACCAAAATTTTGTTGAAGAAAATGATGGAGTTTTAATCCATTTTGATCTTGAGATTTAGCGGACTTAAAAACAATCTGTATCCGGTACTTGCCTCGCAGTCTTTCCCTGTAACAAGGAGCGGGCCCAATAATATCCAGCCCTTTATACTTTCCAGATAGCCCCGATCGAACTTTATCAGCTTTATGCAAGACAGCAATTTTTTTCTTACCCGAAAATACCAGATTGGACATCCAGCTAAATGGAGGATAATTCAATTCACGTCTTTCGCTAAGAGCCATATTATAATATTTTTTAAGATTAAGTTTCGTAGCTTGTTTTATAACGGCATTTTCAGCATCATAGGTTTGAATCACAACTTCACCGGGTTTTTTATGCCTGCCAGAACGACCGGAGGCTTGATAAATCAGTTGAAACACCCTTTCTCCTGCACGAAAATCAGGGAGATACAATCCTGTGTCTGCATTTATAATACCAACTAAGGTTATGTTTTCAAAGTCCAATCCTTTTGCAATCATCTGGGTTCCCAACAAAATATCAATCTTACCTAAACTAAACTTTTTAAGTAATTTAGTAATAGAGGAAATGGATCGGGCGGTATCAAAATCCAGCCGAGCCAGCCTGGCGCCCGGGAAGGATTCTATAAGAATATCTTCCACTTTTTGCGTTCCTATCCCAAGTAATCCCAGATTATGACCGGAGCAATGCTTACATTGTAATTTGACTACTTTTTTCTTTAAACCACAGAAATGACACTGAAGAGAATTCCCAACTTTATGGTAGGTCAGCGTCACGTTGCATCTCGGACACATTTCCATCTCACCACAGTCATTGCAACGAAAAATTGGAGAATAACCCCTGCGGTTCTGAAGCAAAATGATCTGTTCTGATTTATTTAGTCTGTCCTCAATCTTATCTAACAGGAGTCCGGAAAATACCTGCCCGATCTTACCAGCCTCTTCCTGATCCTTTTTCATATCTACAACGTACACCTGTGGATATTTGGCTCCCCCGTAGCGATGAGATAATTGAAGATAGGTGAATTTCCCCTTTATCTGGTTATAATAACTTTCAAGGCTCGGGGTGGCACTTGCCATAATTACCATGGCTTTATGAAGCTTTCCTCTCATCAATGCCACTTCTCTGGTGTGATATTTTGGTGCCGGATATTCCTGCTTATATGAAGATTCTTGTTCCTCATCTACAACAATCAATCCAAGGTTTTTTACTGGAGCAAAAATTGCACTTCGTGCTCCAATGATTACTTTAAAATCACCCAAACAAATCCGTTTCCATGTCCAAGATCGGACAGCCTGGGTTAACTTAGAATGCCATAAAGCAACAGTATCACCAAACACGGCCCTGAAACGACCTGCAATTTGGGGGGTTATTAAAATTTCAGGGAGGAGAATAATCACTGTTCGATCACATGCTAACACTTTTCTGGAAATTTCAATATATATTTCTGTTTTTCCACTTCCTGTAACACCATGTAATAAATGTGAGGAAAACTTTTTCGGGTTTAACATTAATGAAAGGTCGTGTAACACCTCCCGTTGCTTTTTTGTAAAATAAATCTGCTTTGAGATCGGGTCAAATGTAAAAGCGTTTATATTCGGCGTCCTGGTCTCTTTAAGCAATTTAACCAACCCTTTCTCCTCCAATCCTTGACAAACCTTTAGAGGACTACTGGCAAAACTCCTCAGCTCCGAAACTTGAATAAAATCTTTATAATTTTTTAATTGATCTAATACTTTAGCTTGGGTTGGAGCATTTTTACCCAAATTGCCCAAATTTGCATTATCCCCTTTGGATACAATACGAACCATCCAAAGTGCAGGAGGATCATACCGGGTGGATAATTTTGAAGGAAGCACTGTTTTTGCAACCTGGCCAATTGGGGTAAGGTAATAATCACTCATCCAGATAATGAGTTCCCATAATGGTTTATCCAAAACCGGATAAGGATCAACAAGAGACTCTATATTTTTTATAGCTCCTGTAAACACCGGTTTTTGGGGGAAACCTACAATGATTCCGGTCGTTCTTCTTTTCCCCAGTGGTGCAGTGACTCTGGAGCCGATACCAATCTGGCTCCTGAATTTCTGTGGAACAGAATAGGTAAAAATGTTGTAACTGGAAATCGGAAAGGCAATATCTACAAACATACTCATTAAAAATAGGTGTCAAACAAATCATCAGTCAATAAAAACTGATATTGACTTTATATATAAGGGTTTATGTTTTTAAAAAATCATCTTAACTTGTTTTTGATGAAAATGATCAAAATCTGACAACCAATATTCTGTATTATTTTTTGAGAAAACTTCCTTCTTTGTCCGTGATGTTGGACTCAACAGAAAGCAGGTCCAGTATTGAATCATAAACATCCGGTTGCCTGTATTCTTGACGTTTTAATATTGACAATGGTATCGATGATTTAACGATCAATGGCACGTGTCTCTGTTCTGGCGGTAATGGTATACCTGGCGGCATTCCATGAAATACACGATCATTTTCCATCAGTGATTCACCGTGATCTGATATATAAATAAAAACATAAGGGACACCTGAATTATCAAGCTCATTTATTATATTGCCAAGAACATAATCCGTATAAAGAATCGTATTATCATATGAATTATATAGTTCATCAATAGTACATTTATTCACTACATCTGCATCAAGACACATTGGGTGAAAACGCTGGAATTCTGGGGGATATCTTTTTTGATAGTTTGGACCATGGCTTCCACCACCAAGATGTAATACAATGAATTTGTATCCAGAGGTATATGATTTAAGATTGTCATTTAGCAAAGGTATTACATCTTCATCATAACAACGACCACCATGTCCACAATTTGAAACTCTTGTTTCTCCGACTGTACCGCAATTATCATAAAGGGAAAAATGAGAATAGCATGCTGTATTAATTCCAGCTTTTGCAGTAATCGTAGCTAGGGGGACCTCTTCTTTAGTAAGTATTTCCGGTAAGGCATATAATGTTGAACCATATTTTGCTACCCCATTAAGCATATGAAGGTTTTTATCCTTAGACAGGATGGGGTTTGTGTTTTGTTTGGCATACCCATATAAACTAAAATTTTTCTGCCTAGCAGATTCTCCGACGGCCAACACAACAACTAAATTATCCCGGGTGGTTGTATGGGCAGACACTTCAATTTCCTTAATATCATCTTTTGGGAGGTATGTTTTGATACGACTTTGTATTATACTGATAATACTTCGCATATGATTGACTGGAATAAGTTGATGAATTATATATTTTTTGGACATATTCCCAGCACGGTGTATCGGGTTAAACTGTGCGTATAATAGTCCGAGTGCCAATACCATAGCAGAAGCAAATAAAGTAATGGATCCCAATAAATATTTCACTTTACCTGAAAAAGTAATCCCGACAAAATAAATTACAATTATTGGCAAGATGATTAAGAATATTAAATAAGGTACCATTTGGATTGATAACAGGCCGCGCACTTCGGTAGTATCCGTATTCAGAGCATTCACAATCATACTCGTGTCAATAGCCACATCATACTTTGCAATAAAATAGGTTGATATTCCGCTCAGTATGGTTAATAAAATTGCCAATGGTTTAATCGTCCAGCGATGAGCAAATAGTATAAATACAGCAATGGATAAACATAATCCGATCAAATAAAATGCACTTAATCCAATATAATCAAATTCACTTTTTATGTAAAACCATTTAGAAATTTTATCAAAATTTATAAAATTGTACACTATATACGATATTGTAGAGTATAATATGCAAAAGGAAGTATGAGAAACTTTGAATTTTAAAATGTTAATACGATATTTTTTCATTAAAAACATACATATAGCGTTATCTTTCATCACAAATTTGATATATGTCGAAAGTGTTAAAAAAACTCATTAGGTGTCAACATATTCATCGTGGTATGTGGTCTGACAACATTATGATAATAATCAGCAAAGCTACTAACCATATACTGCGAGTATTTTGATGTTTGGACTATTGCTTCGTCAATTCAAATCCATACGAAGAGGGAAGGCTATTGCAAAATACAGTTTATGGCGTGTAATAAATTACCACGGGAAATGGGGTTATACAAAATTCCAGTAAAAATATTGGCTAACAACCCACACAATAATCAAGTTAGAATTTAATAATAAGTCTCTGAAAGAATATAAAAACCAAAAAAATTAATTTACGCTTTAATAACATAAACCTTTAAATCGGCTTCAATGTCTTCTGTTATCCTCACCGGTATATTGTAAACCCCTAAAGATTTAATAGGCTCCTCCATCAAAATTGCACTGCGATCTATAGATATTCCATTCGCCTCTAAGGATCCTTGAATGTCCTGTGAAGTTACAGAGCCGAATATGCGTTCTTCTTCCCCTACCTGTACTTCAATTGTAATAGTTGTTTTTGTAAGTTTTTCGGAAAGGATCTTGTTCGCTTTTTCAATCCTGTTTCCCTGTGCTTCCTTAATATGTTTTTTTTCTTCAACTACAGCCATATTTCTCTTCGAAGCACGTAAAGCAAGGCCTCTAGGAACAAGATAGTTTCTTGCAAACCCGGGCTTTACATTGATAATATCACCCTCAGAGCCAAACCCTTCTAGGTCCTTAAGTAAAATTACATCCATCACGAACCTTCCTGTTCAGTATTAATATAAGGCATTAAAGCAATATTCCGTGCTCGTTTGATTGCCCTGACCAATTTGCGGTGCATTCTTGCGTTAGAACCCGTTACTCTTCGTGGCCTGATTTTTCCCTGATCGGTGACAAATCTCCGTAGGAGTTTGGTGTCCTTATAATCAATATCTGTAATTGCATTCTCTTTAAAATAACAGAACTTCCTTTTTGTATTAAATGCCATGACTTCCTCTTTATTCTATTTTTAATTCTTCTTCAGATTTAAGTACTTCGGGTTCCATTTTTTCTTCAGAACTTTCAATTGTTTTTACTGTGTCCTCTGGCTCTTTGTCTTCCTTTTTTTTGTCTTTAGATATTTCTTCCGTTTTTTCGTCATATTTATCTGGTTTTTTGTCCAACAAAATTGTTTGATGTCGCAGGATAGATTTATCCAATTTCAAATACGTTTCAAAATCTTTCAGAAAACCAAATTTTTCGGCTTCAAAATGCAGGATAATAAACGTGCCATATTTATACTTTTGTATCAAATAAGCGAGTCGTTTTTTACTCCATATATAATGATTAATAATTGACACCTTGTTCTCTTTTAATTCATTAGACACGCTTTCCATTAGTTGAACTAAACGGTCCTGTTCATAATTAGGATTGGCAATATAAAGTGTTTCATAGTATCTCATTTAAGTACTCCTTATTAAATTTTATTAAAATAAAAATGGCGCCATAACTAAAGATACTACAGACATCAATTTAATTAAGATATTAAGAGAGGGACCCGATGTGTCTTTAAATGGATCTCCCACAGTATCACCCACAACAGCAGCTTTATGAACGTCAGATCCCTTGCCATATTTTTCACCATTTATTTCTATACCTTCTTCAATCATTTTTTTTGCATTATCCCAGGCCCCGCCGGCATTGGACTGAAAGATTGCCATGGCAACGCCACTTACTGTAACTCCTGCTAGTAAACCACCTAAAGCCTGTGGTCCCATATTTACTAAATTGCCTAATAGTCCAATTAATATGGGTGTAACAACTGCTAATAATCCAGGTAATAACATCTCTTTAATGGCAGACTGAGTTGAAATTTCAATACAGCGTCCATGATCTGCTTTTGTCAGTCCTGCCTCATAAATAGATTTATCTTCATCAGACCAGGAGGACTCATCGCCTTTGCCCAATACTTCCAGTGCTGCTTTTAATTCAGGGATTTCTCTAAATTGACGACGGACTTCTTCAATCATAGCCATTGCTGCCCGTCCCACAGCGCCCATTGCCAATGATGAAAATAAAAATGGTAACATTGCACCTATAAATAATGCAGCCATAACAATTGGCTCTGAAATATTAATTAAAAATGGTGATTCGCCTAATTTACTTTTTATTATTTCACTAAATGCAGCAAACAATGCCAAAGTTGTTAAAGCCGCTGAACCAATTGCAAATCCTTTACCAATTGCAGCCGTAGTATTACCTACAGCATCTAATTTATCGGTTCTTTCTCTTACTTCAGGAGGCAGCCCTGCCATTTCAGCAATCCCGCCAGCATTATCCGAAATGGGACCATAGGCATCAACCGCTAATTGGATGCCGGTATTTGCCAGCATTCCCAAGGCAGCCATTGCAATGCCATATAACCCCGCATTCTGATGCGCAAATACAATTGCTACTGCAATTATTAATACCGGGATAAAGGTTGACTGCATTCCCACACCTAAGCCAGCAATAATGTTGGTAGCTGAACCTGTGATGGATTGATCTACAACGGATTTAACAGGTTTGGTACCAGTTCCTGTGTAATGTTCTGTGATGAGCCCAATTCCTAAACCTGCCGCCAGTCCAATAAGTGTGGCATAAAAAATGCCCATTGCATTGGTTTCAACCGTATAGGTGATTAAGAAGTACATTACTATTACCATAATTCCGGAGGATCCAAATTCACCAATGTTCAACGCTTTCTGGGGACTTCCCCCTTCTTTCGCGGAGACCATAAAAGTTCCTATAATGGAAACAATGATTCCCGCTCCAGCAATATATAAGGGGAGGGTTACATAAGCTAATTCACCAAATATTGCCCATCCCAAAACCATTGAACCAATTATAGCCCCCACATAAGATTCAAAAAGATCAGCCCCCATACCAGCAACATCACCAACATTATCACCCACATTATCCGCAATTGTGGCGGGGTTCAGAGGATGATCTTCTGGAATTCCAGCTTCTACTTTTCCCACCAAATCGGCGCCTACATCAGCAGCTTTGGTATAAATTCCGCCACCTACTCGGGCAAAAAGTGCAATGGAAGAAGCACCTAAAGAAAAACCAGTAATTGCTTGGATCAATTTTTGGGAATCATCATTAAATAATTCTAAATAATCATATATAACATAGAGACTAGTTACTCCCAAAACACCAAGTCCTACAACACTGAGACCCATTACGGATCCGCCGGTAAAGGCAACATTCAATGCTTTTGCCAAGCTGGATTGTGCTGCATTGGTGGTTCTATTGTTTGCTTTCGTTGCAACTCTCATGCCTAAAAATCCAGCCAAACCAGAGGCCAAGGCCCCAACTAAAAATGATATTGATACTAGCCAGGAATCACCTACACTATTTGCAGCAAATGCTAATAGGCAGGCAACTATTACAACAAATATCGCTAGTACACGGTATTCAGCTTTTAAAAAGGCCATAGCACCATCAGCAATACTAGCACCAATCTGCTTCATTCTATCGGTTCCTTCATCCTGGCTATTAATCCAGCCTGTTTTCCAAAATGCGTAGAGCATCGCCAATACACCTGCGCCAATTACATAATATAAATTATTCATCTATTTCTTTTCTATTTTGTTTTTCATTAAACTTGTTCATTGTTTTTTTCATGTCATGTGAAAGAAAATAATCAATTCCTTCACATGCTTTTTCTAACATTTCATTTTTTAATTTTTCTTCCCGATTTTGAAACGGAGTAAGAACATATTTTTCAGATGGTCTCATATCGTCATCTGTTGCTATCCCCATCCGCAGACGGTTAAAATCTTCTGATTGTAGCTGATAGATAATAGATTCAATTCCTTTATGGCCGCCGGTTCCACCACTTTTTCTAAAACGCAGGGTTCCCAGCGGTAAATCAATATCATCATAAACAACCAGAAAATTTTCCGTTTCTGCCTTAAAAAACTGCTTCACATCTAAAAGCGACACACCGATGGTATTCATGAATATTGTGGGCTTAATGCACACTAGATCCCCCTTTTTTGCCAAGAGGTAATCACCTTTTCCTGCTTGAAATTTCAAAGATCGTTTTTCGGCAAATTTGTCTAAGACCCAGAAACCGAAATTATGCTTCGTATCTGAATAGTTCCTGCCGGGGTTTCCTAATCCCACCAGGACAGTCATTATTCAGAATCCGCTTCCTTGTCCTGTGGTGCATCCTCACCTTCAGCAACAGGTTTTTCATCGCCTTCTTCCTCACCTTCTTCAATTGGAACACCTTCTTCATCCAGCAAGACTTCTTCTTCCTCAACAACAGGTTCTTCCTCTTCTTTCGGTGGCTGTACACTAACAACAGTCAAGTCATTTGATGTTAAAATATCAAATTCTTTTGAAACAGCAATATCTGCAACAGTTAAACTGCTATTCATTTCAAGTTCTGTAATGTCCATTGTAACTTGTTCAGGAACATTTTCAGGGAGGCAGCTAACTTCAAGAGAGGTAAGGCTCTGCATCATAACCCCGCCTTCCTCTACCCCAATTGATTCCCCTACAAAAGCTATTGGCACTGAGATGGTTATTTTTTCCTCTCGTCTTACACGCATAAGATCAATATGAATAATTTCATCAGTTATTGGATGATATTGAACTTCCTTTATCATCGCATACTGTTTATTTCCGTCCAGTTCCAGCTCAAAGATATGGCCGCCCATATGAAGCGATTTCAATAACGTTTTTTTATCAAAAGAAAGATATATACTCTCTTCGCCTTTATAATAGAAAACACCTGGAATTTTTCCTTCTTGGCGAAGTGCTTTTGCTCCTTTAGATCCAGAAGCCGTTCTTTTTAATGTTTCTAAATATTCATATTGTGGTGTCATTTTATAAACTCCCTATTAAAATTTAAAAAGAGCACTTACAGATTCTCCTTCATAAATCCGGCGAATTGCTTCGCCAAAAACACCGGCAACTGTTACAAAGCGCATATTTGGAAGGATTTTCCCTTCAGGCACATAAACTGTATCTGTAAAAATAAATTGCTTGATCGGTGAATTTTTCAACCTTTCTATGGCTTCTCCTGATAAAAGAGCATGGGTTGCAACCCCAACGACTGAGCGGGCACCGTTTTCAATAGCCTTTTCCGCAGCATTTACCGTTGTACCTGCTGTATCAATCATATCGTCAATAATTATAACATCCCTGTTTTCCAGATCACCAACAAGATTAACGACCTCCGCTTTGTTAGGAGCATATCTTCGCTTATCAATAAGAGCAAAATGCATTCCAAGCCGCTTCGCATAAGCTTGACTAATTTTTACTGAACCAACATCCGGGGATAAAACAACAGATTCCTCTGGGGTCAATTCAAGTTTATTAATCTCATCCAACAAAACCATCCGGCTATACAAATGATCAAATGGTATAGAGGCAAATCCCTGAATCTGAGTTGAATGAAGGTCCATACTAATTATCCTGCCCGCTCCAGTTGCGGTAAAAATATCTACCATCACCCGTGAAGAAATAGGCACACGCGGAGTGTCTTTCCTGTCTTGGCGACCATAGCCAAAATATGGAACAACAATAGTCACTCGTTTTGCTGATGCTCTCACTGCTGCATCCACAAGAAGGGTCAATTCGATAATGTTTTCAGCTGGACTGTTGGTAGATTGAATTATAAAAACATCCTTCCCGCGGATATTCTCCTCATATTTGATCCAGAGTTCACCATCTGAAAAGTTTTTGATAGTCAATTGACCCAAGGGAATTTTAAGATGCTCTGTAATTCGAGTAGCGAGACCCGGATTACTCCGTCCTGAAAAAACCTTTAAATCATTTATTTTTTTCTGCATAATTGCTGGGGAGTAGGGACTCGAACCCCAACCGCCGAGACCAAAACCCGGTGTCCTACCGTTAGACGACTCCCCACAAAATTTAATTGGTCAATAAGCTGTTTTAACCAAAATAAAGACAATAAATTCTGTCTAAATTTCGAGATTTGTCGGAAGGGCGAGAACTGTTTGATATTGAGATTGAAAGCAAGACTTAGCTGATTTTGCATCTGCTTCTTCATCAAAAATTCCAAACACAGCCGAACCACTGCCCGACAAACTGGTAAATGTAGCACCCATATCCGAAAGCCTATCTTTGACTTTGCCAATTTCTGGATATGCTGGAATAACTATTTCTTCAAAATCATTTTGAATAAACTTAAAGGACAAATTGTCTTCCTCTAAAAAGCTGGCGAAGTTAGGTCTTTGATCTGAACAATTCAAATGATTTTTTATTTTACCATATGCCCATTTTGTATTAATTAAAATATCTGGAATAATCAAAAGATATGTACCATTAACTAATTTAGCTGGCCCTAATTCATTGCCGATACCATCTCCAACCTGAGTCCCCCCTCTAATAAAAAACGGAACATCAGCACCAATCTCAGTTGCAATTGTTTCAAGAGCTTTATTATCCATGCCCAAATTATACATTTTATTCAACCCTTTTAAAACCGTGGCTGCATTGCTGGAGCCTCCCCCAAGCCCAGAACCATGAGGAATTAATTTTTCCATTCGAATTGATATCCCCCCAATTTCCGGGAAGTGGTTCTTTATCATTTTATATGCAATGACACAAGTATTCGTCTCACCTTTGGGTATCCCGGATTTATCAACTGCTAAAGAACATCCATCATCCTGTAAAGAAAGATATATATTATCGTGAAAATCTACTTCTTGAAATATTGTATGAATATTATGATATCCATCGGGTCGTCTTTTGAGGATTTTCAGTCCAATATTAACCTTAGCAAAAGACCGAAGGATTAATCTGTCCACGCAATCATTCCAGCTTTGATAAAGATGCAATAGCCAGGGCACCCCAGCCTTCACTTGTACCAATAAATCCAAGATAATCAGTTGTCGTTGCTTTAACAGAAATATTTTCTTTGTTCGTTTGAAGGGTCTGAGCAAGCTTAAGTTGCATTTCAGGAATGAACTGTCTAATCTCTGGTTTTTGAAGTATCACTACGGTATCTACATGTTCTAGTTTATAGCCAACAGAACGGACTTTTTTTATTGTGGTTGATAAAAAGTGTGTACTATCCATCTCTTTCCATTTTTTTTCATCACTGGGGAAAAATTGTCCAATATCCCCAAGATTTGTAGCCCCTAGGATTGCATCTATAATAGCATGAATCAATGCGTCCCCATCCGAGTGCCCATCAGAGCTAAATTCCCCTGATATTTTCGTCCCACCTACAACCAGGTGGCTTCCCTTTTTTAAGGGGTGAATATCATACCCTATGCCCATTTTAACCATATCGTTCTTCCCAAATTGCCTCTGCAACAAACCAATCTTCCGGTGTTGTTATTTTAATGTTATCTGAAGTCCCTTCTACAACCGAAACATAATATCCAATTCGCTCTAATAAAAAAGCTTCATCTGAACCAGTAACTCCATCCCTGTCAGCAGATTCAAGCGCCTCTTTAAGTTTTTCTCTCTGAAAAGATTGGGGCGTTTGTGCCTGCCAAATTTCACTACGATTAATTGTCTCTTTAATCCTGAGGTTTTGTACCCTTTTTATTGTGTCCTGTGCCTGAGTTGCTATAATAGCACCATCATATTTACCACATCCTTTTATTGTATCATTAATCATGTCTTTCGTAACAAAAGGCCGAACAGCATCATGAATACACACCATTTTACACTGATTTGAGAGAACTTTTACTCCATTAGAAACTGAATCCTGCCTTCTTTCTCCGCCAGGAACGACTCTTATATTTTTTGTCTCAGGCGTAGACCTTACTTGTCTTTCAATCTGTTGAACTTGCTCCTCCGGAACAACAACTACAATTTCATAAATAAGGTCAGATTGTAAAAAGGGCATGAGCACATGATTAAGCAGGGGGGCCCCTTTTAACAATTTAAACTGCTTTTTTTCACCAAATCTACTACCTTTTCCTGCCGCTGGAATTACTGCTCCTGCAAGAAGAATTTTAGATTTCCCCTTTGATATCATTACAAAAAATTAGAACTGTTGGAAACCCCCAAACATTATATTACACAATTAACATTGCGTCGCCATAACTCAAAAAACGATAATTATGTTTTTTGGCTTCTCGATAGGCTTTCAGAATGAAGCCATGGCCAGCAAAAGCTGATGACATCATCATAAGTGTACTTTTCGGCATATGAAAATTGGTCATCAATCCATCTGCCATCTTAAACTTATATGGTGGATAAATAAATTTATCTGTCCAGCCACGTTTTGGTGTAACCTGAAAGCCCGAAACTACCACTGTTTCAAGTGCGCGAGCTGTAGATGTACCAACCACGATAACTTTCCGACGTTTTTTCTTCGCCTCATTAATAGCAAGTGCTGTAGCAGGAGAAACTTCAAAATATTCGGAGTCCATTTGATGGCGGTTTAAATCTTCAACCTGGACAGGACGAAAAGTACCAATCCCAATATGAAGTGTAATAAATCCAATTTTCACTCCTTTGTCTTTTAGTTTTTTTAATAATCTATTTGTAAAGTGAAGACCAGCCGTTGGGGCAGCAACCGATCCTCGCTTTTCAGCAAAAACTGTTTGATAACGCTGTTTATCCCTGTACTCTATAGGCCGCTTAATATATGGAGGTAGCGGTGGTGTGCCAATCTTTTCTATAATTTCATGAATGCTGTTTCCCTCTTCGTATTCAAACCGAACAACCCTTCCTCCAGAAATAGTATTATCAATAACATCACAGTAAATCTTTTTTGTAAAAACCAATTTATTCCCAATACGAACCTTTCGTGCAGGCTTTACCATTGCTTCCCAAAGATTATTTTCCAGTTCTCTGAGAAGAAAAACTTCAACTGTTGCATCTGTATGGTCTTTAATAGCAAAGAGCCTTGCAGGATATACTTTAGTATTATTAAACAAAATGAGATCGTTTTTCCTTATATAATCAGATATATTAAAGATCTTGCGATGCTCTATTTTTTTTGTGTCTTTATGGAGAACCATTAGCTTAGCATTATCACGCCTTTGAGATGGATGTTGAGAAATATATTTTTTCGGAAGTGGAAATTCAAATTCTGCTAATTTATATTTAACCTTTTTGCTAATCATTAAATATCCCTTGTTGTGTTTTCGATGTTCGTCCAAGCAGCTTGAATGCTCGTTCTTGAGCAACACGGCCCCTGGATGTACGTTGAATAAATCCTTCTTTTATTAAAAACGGTTCGTATACATCTGCCACGGTGGAAGCATCTTCACAAATAGCCACAGCAAGAGAACCAACCCCAACCGGCCCACCATTGAATTTATCTACAATAGTTGATAAAATTCTTCTGTCCATATCATCCAAGCCGTTTTTATCAATCCCCAAAACTTCAAGAGATGCTTTTGCAACCTCTTTTGTTATTTCCCCATCTGCTTTCACTTCTGCATAATCCCTTGTTCGATTTAAAATACGATTTGCAACCCTAGGAGTTCCACGTGAGCGGCTGGCAATTTCTAGAGCACCATCATTGCTTATTTCCACACCTAGAATCTCAGCCGAACGTCTAATAATTTGGAAAAGATCCTCCGAATTATAGTAATCCACTCTCAAAACTACCCCGAAACGATCTCTTAGAGGAGATGTCAGATTTCCTAACCGAGTGGTTGCACCAATCAAAGTAAAAGGTTCAATGCTCAGCTGAACGCTCCGAGCACTGGGGCCTTTATCAATCATTATATCTATAGAATAATCTTCCATTGCAGAATAAAGATATTCTTCCACAATACTGTTTATTCTATGAATCTCATCAATAAAGAAAACATCTCTGCTTTGTAGGTTAGTGAGCATCCCCGCCAAGTCACCTGCACGCTCAAGGACTGGTCCTGAAGTAGGTTTAATGTTTACATTCATCTCCTTTGCAATAATATTGGCCAACGTAGTTTTCCCTAACCCCGGGGGGCCAAAAATGAGAACATGGTCCAAAGACTCATTACGCTGATTAGCTGCTTCAATATAGAGTTTTAAATTACTCACTATGTCATTTTGTCCAATAAAATCATCAAAAAGAGAAGGACGAAGAGATTTTTCCATCACTAAGTCTTCTTTAATAGGGGTAGGGTTGGTTATATGTATTTCCGTCATTTTTAAACCATAATCACATTAATAAAGCATAATTACAGTCTAGAAGGTAAGAATGAAATCAAGGGCTTTACAAGGATGGGCTGGATCATTTTTGCTTTGAAAAAAAATATTAAACTCTCCCAATCCTTACTGATCATCAAACTTCTTCCGTAAAAACTTCCCGGTATATGAATGAGAATTATGAATTAATTCTTCTGGTGTACCTGAAAATATTAAATTCCCCCCTCTGTCGCCTCCCTCGGGGCCAAGATCAATAATCCAGTCCGCAGATTTTATTACGTCAAGATTATGTTCAATTATAATCACTGTATTCCCTCGATCAACCAGCTTTTGAAGCACAGAAAGAAGCATCCTGATATCCTCAAAATGTAATCCAGTTGTCGGCTCATCAAGAATATAAACTGTTCTATCATTACTGGCCCTGGATAATTCTGCAGACAGTTTAACCCTTTGTGCTTCTCCGCCAGATAAGGTGGTGGCCTGCTGTCCTAAACGAATATACCCTAAGCCAACTTCATTTAACGTAGTAAGTTTTTTCTTTATCGAAGGAATATTTTCAAAAAATTTCAATGCCTTTTCAACAGACATGGACAGAATATCAGCTATTGTTTGCTCCTTATACTTCACCTCAAGCGTTTCGCGATTATATCTTTTTCCCTTACATACTTCACAAACCACATATACATCAGGCATAAAATTCATTTCTATTTTAATAATCCCATCTCCTTTACAGACCTCACATCTCCCTCCCTTTACATTAAAAGAAAAACGGCCGGGTTTATATCCTCGGATTTTGGACTCAGGAATCTGTGAAAAAAGATCACGAATATAGGTGAAAACTCCAGTATAGGTGGCAGGGTTTGAGCGTGGTGTTCTGCCAATGGGCTTTTGATTAATTTCCACTGCCTTTTCCACATATTCCAATCCTTCTATCGAATCAAAGGAAAGAGGATATTTTCTTGCTCCATGGATATCCCGGGCCAATATTGGATAAAGAGTTTCATTTACAAGAGTACTCTTCCCGCTCCCAGAAACTCCCGTGACAAGAATAAATCTACCAAGAGGAAATTCAATGTCTATTTCTTTTAAATTATTTCCACTGGCTCCGCTCAATTTTAATGATTCTTTGTGTCTTCTAGGACGTTTAACAGGAATATGAATTTCTTTTACACCCATAAGATACTTTCCAGTGATAGATTTTTTACATTGAGATAATTGTTTTGGTGTTCCGGAAAAAATAATTTCTCCTCCCTGTTCTCCAGCCCCCGGTCCTAAATCAATCACATAATCAGCTGTTTCTATTGTTTCTCTATCGTGCTCAACAACTAAAATCGAGTTGCCTAAATCTCGAAGTTTCTTTAATGTATTCATAAGGCGTGTATTATCCCTAGGATGAAGACCAACAGAAGGTTCATCAAGAATATATAAAACTCCCATAAGCTGAGATCCAATTTGCGTTGCCAGACGTATCCGCTGCCCCTCTCCACCTGATAAAGATGTAGCTGAACGATCCAATGTCAAATAATCCAAACCAACATTTATTAAAAACTCCAGACGTTCCTTCAGTTCTTTTAAAATCTGGGAGGCAATTACATTCTCTGTCTTTGACAGTTTAAGATTTGTAATAAAAGTTAAAAAACTCTTTATAGACATTCGGGAAAAATCCCCGAGATTTTTCCCTCCAATAACTACGGCTAAACTTTCCTTTTTTAACCTTGAACCCAGACACCCAGAACAAGGGCGCATACTCATAAACTGTTCTATCCATTCACGAATCCCTGGAGATTTTGTCTGTTGATATCTTCGCATTAGGTTGGGAACCATTCCTTCCCATCCCCCAGTATATGTTCCTTTCCAGCGCTTGGAAGAATAAAACATGTTTAATTTCGTTTTTCCTGTTCCATAAAGAAGAATTCTCCTGTTTTCAGAACTTAACCTGAACCATGGAGTTGTAAAATCAAAACCATAATGTATTGAAAGACTTTTCAATATACTTCCATACCAATTTCCTCGGGGTTGTTCCCCAAGGGGTACAATCGCTCCCTGAATAAGTGATTTCTTTTTGTCTGGGACCAACAATTCTGGATTTACCTCCATATGGGAGCCAATCCCTTCACACTTCGAACATGCTCCATAAGGAGAATTAAACGAAAACATTCTAGGCGTTATTTCTTCCAACGAAACTTCACAATGTGGACAAGCAAAATGTTCACTAAATAAATAATCTTTATCCGAAACTTTATGTACGATAAGCAAACCAGAACCAATGTGCAGTGCTAATTCCACTGACTCAGTTAAGCGATCCATAAAATCCCCACCCAAAACCAACCTGTCTACCACTATTTCTATTGTATGTTTCTTTTGTTTCTTGAGGTGAATATTCTCTTCAATCGAATAAATCTTACCATTGATCCGTGCCCTAAGAAATCCTTCTTTTTTTATTTCGTTCAGTACCCCCCTGTGTTCTCCTTTGCGACTGCGTACAACCGGTGCTAAGATATAAATTTGAGAACCCTCACTGAATTTTTTCACAGTATCTACAATTTGCTGTACTGTCTGGCGTTGGATGGGACGTTCACACTTCCAACAATGAGGTCGTCCAATATGGGCAAACAGAAGACGGAGGTAATCATGTATTTCTGTCACGGTTCCCACTGTAGACCTTGGATTTCTTGCTGTCATTTTTTGTTCAATTGATATTGCCGGAGAAAGACCTTCAATGTAATCAACATCCGGTTTTTCCATTAATCCAACAAATTGTCTTGCATAGGACGAGAGAGACTCCACATATCTTCTTTGTCCCTCAGCATAAATAGTGTCAAAAGCCAGAGAAGATTTCCCGGACCCAGACAATCCCGTAATAACAACTAATTTATCTCTAGGGATATCCAGGTTAACGTTTTTAAGGTTGTGCTGTCGGGCACCCCTGATTAGTATTTTAGTTTTTGATTTAGTCAAAACCTCATTTCCCCTCATATTTAAGGACGAACCTAAAATTTACTGATTTTTTAAACCCTTTCAAAAACAGATTTGCTGTTTTATTACTAGATAGATAATTTCCTCCAGCCAGTTAAAAAAATATTCATAAATATTTTTGTTCATCTCAATAATCAGAGTTACATTTCGTGATGAGCTCTCTAAAAAACCATATTCTTATCTCAATGCCACATATGCAGGATCCTTATTTTGGAAAAACAGTCATTCTAATTTGTGAGCACACAAAAGATGGCGCTATGGGACTGATTATTAATCGTCCATTTCAAGAGCCAGATATGAAAGATTTATTTTCAGAAATATATCAGGAAACAGAAAATATCTTTAAAGTAGTTCCCACGATATATTTTGGTGGTCCTGTTATGATTGAACGGGGGATTGTTCTTCATTCATCCGAATATAAGAGAAAAGGTACAGTCGCTGTGTCAGAGGATTTTGCGCTCACTAGCCACAAATTTATTCTTCAAGATATCCATTCAGGGGAAGCACCAGAGTCTTATAAACTCGTTCTTGGGCATGCTGGGTGGACAAGGGGCCAGCTTGAAAAAGAAATCGAACATAGTGATTGGCTTCTCCAACAAACTTCAAAGGATTTTGTATTTAACACACCTGATGATATTATGTGGAATCAGGCAGCAAAAGCTTTAGGTGTTCAAACAACACAGATTACAGGGGTCGGAGGAGTAGCCTAAAAGTATTTTTCCTCTTTTTGATTAATGATTTGCCAGCCAAATACATCCACCATTAAAAACAATTAAAAATATTCCTTGCATTGAAAGTAAGTGACTATGGAATTTCTACCAACCTATGGTATTTAAGTCTATACATAATGTAACAGGGAGATATTTTCTCTCCTTGTTTCTACTCATTCTGATCGGGTGTAAGGATGATCCTCCAGACCGCCATTTGCAATTAGGAAATTGGTATGTCCAAAAAGGCATATTAGATGAAGCGGTTCTAGAGTTCCGTGAAGTAGTCCGATTAATACCTCTTACACATAAAGATATATCCAAAGAAGAATTCAAAATGCTGGGCACCGCTCATTACAATCTTGCCTTGGTTTATACAAAAAAAGGATGGTGGGATTTCGCATTAAAAGAAGCTCAAAATAGTTTCAATCTGCAGCCAACTGCAAGCCACTATGATTTAGTCCAGCTGATTAAAAAACGTGAAGAACTAAGTCCCCAAAAGCCCGAATCTTAATCTAAAAAGATGCAGACAGTTTTTGCCCTCAATCAATGTTCAGTCTGATTTAAATGTAAAACTTAATATATATTTCCAAAACAGGGGTTGTTTCACTCAGGCTCCATCATCTGCAAGAAAATATCTAGGTAAAAACAATTTTATATTTATATATATTATCTCTTTTCTAAAACTTATGCAAAATCAAAAATAAATGGAGAGCTATATCTTTCCAGATCGATGTTCGCCTCCATCACAATAAATGATGGAACAATTAACAAAGTCTGCTTCTGGTCTTAATAGTAATGAAACCACATTGGCCACATCTTCGGGCGTGGTTGTTCTTTTCATGGGGTTGCGCCTTTTTGTGTTTTCCACCCACTCTTCCCACCTGTCTGTAATTTTAGTTAATGCCCTTGTAGGGGTTATTCCTGCTTGAATTGAGTTTGCAGTAATGCCATATTTGCCCAACTCCCAGCCAATCTGTCTAATAATAGCTTCCATTGCTGCCTTCGCCACACTTACGGGACCATATCCATCCATAGCCAAATAGTTACCTTCGCTGGTAAGTCCCATAATGCGCGAGCCTTTTCCAAGAAGATCTCTCGAGTATAGTTTTTGGGTCCAATACAAAAGAGAATTGCTCATTACATGGATGGTCATGTCCATTTGTTTTTGCGTTACCGGAATTTCACCAAAAAAATTAGTGGTGGTCCCAAATGCAATGGAATGAAGCAACAGCTTAAGGGTTTTCCCATTGGTAATTTCCTCTATCTCCGGTATATACTGATCCATTATTTCCAATGATGCAGCATTCTTGTTCCAAAAATGTACTCTACCGTCATTTAGCTTCGATATTTCATCCTTTAAAGAATCTGCTTCCGCTTTTACCTCTCCACGGTCAAAATGGAAACCAAGTATTCCATATCCCTTTGCTGCAAGGTGTTTTGAAACTGCCCCCCCATGACCAGTGGAACAACCAAGCACTAAAACCCATTCAGACATATTGCCTCCAAATTTTCCTTATCAATTTAGTATTATCAAATGATTGAACAAACAACGGATAATTCCACTATTACCTAAAATAAAATTATGAACAGCAACCATGAGAACCGACAGTTGTAAACCATATATATGACCCTATGAGTTTTTGATTAGCAAGGCGGTGTGATTAATGATTTTCTTGATTTTAGTTTATGAGTAGCGGGGCAATATACACCCGCATTTTCAACCTTATTTTCTCAGCAGTGCTTTTGAAAATCGGGAATTGGGTATCTCCACATCAAACTGTATATCATCAATGATCCACTCCGTACCTTTACTGTTTCGCTTCAGTTCATCCCTGAAAATAAACCGTGTTGGAAACCACCTCCCCTGGACTTTTTTTATACCATCCATAGATGTAGATTTTAATAGTTTACCGCCCTTGGCATATAGCTCTTCTTTCATGGGTAGGAGGTATTCTGCATCCACCCAAGCCCGGCGTTTTGGGTATGACAGACCTGTTACTCGGGCATTCAGGGAAAGGACCCAGTGCTTCCGACCATCAATCATTTCTGATCTTTCAATGGTCGCCTCGTAAAGATCGGTAAGAGGCTTATCTTCCATCATGTCATTGTATGACATATCTGAACCCATAACTGATTGGCGGAGCATATGTCCGGAGATTTGGATCACCCGATCCGTCTGGGGTGAGTAGGCCCAGAGTTTGTCACCGTCTTTCAGCATTTTCGTCCCCGCTTCTCGTGGCGGTGAAAGATATTCAGTAAAGGACTTGTCAATGCCCACTATCCAGTTGCGGGATTCGATGGTTCGGCTGGTTCGGCGTCCGTGTACGATCATTTTACTCGTAAGTACGCGGCTTTTGGCATAGAGATTGGCATCAATGGCTTTCAGGAGCTCATCTACCGTTATGTTCTCTTCCCCTATTAGAAAAGAGAATCCTTGACATAGAATGAATGCACTGATAATGGTTTTAATTTTCATGTTTCCAGTTCCTTAAACAATTGTGCCATTTCCCGTTTGTATATGGCCAGACCGGCCAGCATGGTCCCCAGCACTGTAGCCAAAACGCCGGGGATGAAGCCAATATAAAAAAGATCGGGTGTAACCTGGGCGTAGAAAATATTGGGCATAATCATGGACGAATTTG
>CAJWIT010000002.1 GCA_913041945.1 uncultured Fidelibacterota bacterium | reverse complement strand
CGGCCAATGGCTTAAAAGGCCACTGCTCTACCAACTGAGCTACGGAGTCAAATCTACGTAAAATTCGGCGAGAACTTACTGATTTGGATTGCCTAAAAAAAAAGCAAATTTCATTGGTTGTCTGAAAAAATTCAGGTTCATTATTCAGTTCCAAACAACCGGTCACCGGCATCACCCAAACCCGGCACAATGTATTTTTGTGAATTCAATTTCTCATCCAATACAGCAGTGTAAATATCCACATCCGGATGACTGGTTGAAAAGGCCTTAACTCCTTCCGGTGCTGAGATCAGGCAGATAAATTTGATGGTATGTACACCAAGGTTTTTCAGCTTTTCTACGGTTGCAATAGCTGTTCCCCCTGTAGCCAGCATGGGATCTATGACCATAAAAATATTATCCTCTGCCTTTGATGGAACTTTGAAATAATAGTCCACCGGTTTGTGTGTTTCATGATCCCGCTCCAAACCAACATACCCTATTTTTGCATTGGGAATGAGTTTGGTTAATCCATTAACCATTCCCAGTCCTGCTCTCAAAATTGGTACAATGACAACATCCTTCACATCTAAAATTTTTGAGGATGTTTTTGTCAATGGTGTTTCTGTTTCAACAATTTTTAGTGGAAGGTCTTTGGTAGCTTCCGCTGCTACCAGCATAGTGATTTCATCTGTCAGTTCCCGAAACTCTTTTGGCTTGGTGTCCTTATTCCGTAGAAAAGTCATTTTATGCTGGACAAGAGAATGGTTCACAATGTGAAAATTTGGAGGCAGTTTCATAACATGTTTATCCGTATAGTTTGAAGCAATTTTGGGTCAATCAATACTCCCCTCTGCACAGGTGGTATCAAATCCGCCCCGGGTGTTATACATTGTTGTGACAATAAGTTTTTCGGTTTCCAGGACACTCTTTAGGTCTTCATATATACGTTTTGTTACAGCTTCCTGGTAAATCCCAACATTTCGAAAACTGATGAAATAATATTTTAGGCTTTTTAATTCCACACATTTTCCACCTTCGGGATAATATTCGATTTGCACGTAGGCAAGATCAGGAAGCCCGCTGAACGGGCAGACAGCGCTGAATTCATCGGTTTCAGTCATGATGTACTGGTTCGGGCTGTCAAATTCAAATGTTTCCAGATAGTCCGGACGAATATGGCTTTCGTCAACAAAGTCGAATTTTTTTCCTTCCGGTTCAGGCATAATATAAATCTCTCTTCATTGGGACAATTCTCCTGTGTAGATACATCCGGAAGTACAGGTTTCCATAACCTCAATCTTGGATAAGTTCGAAAGAGCTGGTTTTAATCGGTCCCAGATCCAGATTGAAAGGTATTCGCTGGTAGGATTCTCTAAACCGGGGATTTCGTTCAAATAATAATGATCCAGCTGTTTGTAAATCGGATGAAAAGCTTTCTTGATGTCATCAAAATCCTGGATCCATCCTGTCTCTTTATCTATGGGTCCGTCAACAAACAGGCGGATATGAAAAGAGTGTCCGTGAAGACGACGGCATTTATGATCTTCAGGTACATTCGGCAGGAGGTGAGCTGCCTCAAAAGTTATTTCTTTGAATATTTCCATGGGGTAAGTTTACGGAATGTTAAGCAATTTATGGATTTGTAAACTGAGGTTCCATTGTGGATGGTTCATGCAGTAATCCAGAGTGGAGTGGGTGGTATGCTGTATGCTTGGATCTTCCAGGGGCTGAAGTGAGAAATGATCAAAATCAAGATCCTCATAATCTGAGGGATCAAGTCCGTTCTGAGGATACACCAGTTTGATTTCATTACCTTTTTCCGCAACAAATTCTGCACCTTCTTTCGGGCTTACACAGACCCAATCCAATTTATCTGGAACAGGCAGTGTGCCGTTTGTTTCAATCCCAACTTCAAACCCATATTTATGAAATGCATGAATGAGTTTGGAATCCAGCTGCAGGAGGGGTTCGCCCCCGGTGCACACCGCATAGGGGATGGCTTCTGTTTCAGCAGGCCAGAGAGAATACGCTTTTTCCGCCACTGATTCCGCAGTGGGATATTTTCCCCCGTTCAAGCCATCAGTTCCAACAAAATCTGTATCACAAAAATTGCAGATGGCTTTCTTTCTGTCTTTTGTCAACCCGCTCCAGAGATTGCAGCCGCTGAACCGGCAGAATACCGCTGGGCGCCCAGTGTGAAATCCTTCGCCTTGAAGCGTATAATAGAGCGTTTTAATTGAATAACTCATGTGTAATTGATGGGATCTGCAGTCCCAGCTTCCTGAAACCCTTTCAGGCGAATGCAGCATGAATCACATCTGCCGCATGCATTCCCCGCCTTGTCCGGGTCGTAGCAGGAATGGGTTAGAGAATAATCAACGCCAAGTGCCAATCCCTTTTTAATTATCTCTCCTTTTGTCATGGAGATTAATGGAGTATGAATGGTAATGGACTGATCACCATCCACTCCCGCTTTTGTAGCCAGGTTTGCCATGGCTTGAAAAGATTGGATATATTCCGGTCGGCAGTCGGGATAACCGCTGTAGTCCATGGAGTTTACTCCTAAAAAAATATCGTTGGATTGTAAAACTTCAGCCCAGGCCAAGGCAAAAGAAAGGAAAATAGTATTCCTGGCAGGGACGTACGTGACAGGGATTGACCCGCCCATTGTGCTTTCGGAGCGGTCTTTGGGAACGTCTATATCATCTGTCAGTGCTGAGCCGCCAAAAGCACGAAGATCTATTTCTGTGATAATATGATCGGTCAGGTTACAGGCCTCGGCAATTTTTTGAGAAGCACCGATTTCAAATTGATGACGCTGGCCATAGCTGAAGGTCAAACCATAAGGTGTAAACCCATCATTTTGAGCTATTGCCAAAGTGGTGGCAGAGTCGAGTCCTCCGCTTAAAAGGATAACAGCTTTTTTCATTTTTCCACAATTTTAATGGAAGTACTATTTTCAGTCCAGGATTAATTTTTTAGCAGTTTTCAAGAGTTTCTTCGCAGAGCTGATCAATGACAGCTTCAAAACTTTGAGTTTTTTCATAACAGGCTAATTGTCTGTCTGCGCTTGTACCCTTATCCAGTATTGTTTGAATATATTCAATTTCCTCCCGTGACCCAAGGGGATCAACGACATCATCAATAAACTCAAGTAATTCCTCCATTAGAGAGGGCAGAGAGATTTCCTTTTCTCTTCCAAAATCAATGAGTCTGCCATCAATTCCATTTTTACAGGCCCGCCATTTATTTTCGACGACAAGGGAACGTCGATATTTTCTCCAGGTTTGATTGGATTTGCGAAGCTGGATCAGTTTTGCAACAAGTGCTTGAATGAGCGCAGCGATCGCCATAACCTCATTAACTTTTGTCGTACAATCGCATATTCTAAATTCAAGAGTTGGGAACGTAGAATGGGGTCGTATATCCCACCATATTTTGGAAGGTTCTTCGATGCTGTTGCAGTTAACTAATGTACGTACATACTGGTCATATTCTGCTGCGGAACCAAATCGTTCCGGGATTCCTGTGCGGGGAAGATCCTCAAACACAATACTTCGGTAAGATTTAAACCCGGTATTTTGTCCCTTCCAAAATGGGGAAGATGTGGACAGGGTTAAAATATGAGGCATGAAGTAACTCATCTGGTTCATGATATCAATTTGCAGGTCACGATCCTCAATCCCGATATGAACATGCATTCCAAAGATTAACAGTCGCCTGGCAACGTACTGCATTTTATCAAGCAAGCCCATATACCGTTCCTTATCTGTAACAATTTGATCTTCCCAGAGAGAAAAAGGATGTGTGCCTGCTGCAAGAATTCGCCGGTTATTCTTCTCCGCAAAGTCACTTATCATCTGCCGAAGTTCCTGTACTTCTTCACGGGCTTCCTGAATATTTTTACATACTTTACTGCTGATTTCCACTTGGGATTGAAGGAACTCAGGTTTCATCTGATCCCGGAAAAGAAGAGCTCCTTTTTCCAGAAATTCCGATATGAAAGACGTGAGCTCACGACTTTCCGGATCGATGATCTGATACTCTTCTTCAATTCCGATTGTTAAAGGTTTAATGCTGGCCATATTTAGGTGATTTTTATTTTCTGTTCCAGTTCTGGTGGAGGGAGAAAAGTTATTTTGGCCTGACCAATTCCGGTTCTGATGAGCCCCGGTGGCAGATCCAGCAGGAGACCTGAGAAGCTCCTTCATAATTGAAGACAGAATCATTCTGAGTCTGAATCATTTGCATCATAAGCCGTGTAATTTCCTTATGTTCTGTATCAAGTGATTTATCGTTCATGTCATGGCAGTACTTACATTTGACACCTAAGTCTTTCGATATCATCTTCATATATTTTTTTACTTCTTTGGAGGATGTAAAATCCAGAACTTTCAGGTTTTTTGGAGTTTTATCCCCCGCAATCATGCTTGCTGAAAATACAATCGAAAGAAAAAGAAGCCAAACTTTTTTCATATTCATTCTGTTTCTCCTATTTAAAACCACGTGTGAATTTGGACCAGGTATTCCGGGTCCGGCTGTGTAAAGCCAGCCATGTCAATCTCGCTGAGCCGGGCCTGGATCTTAACTTCAAGAACATTTAATGGAAATAATTCCACCCCCAGAGTGTACCGGCTGATGGCGCCTGTTGTCCACTTCTCATCCGGGTCAAAAAAGTCGTACTTGCAAATTAAATGTACTCCCTGTTTTATTTCCCAGGCAAGCTCATCATAATAGGCATATGAATTTTTTCCATCAATCAGATTTTCTGCCTTATCCAGTTCAAATGACCAGGTGAATTTTGAAAAGGACAATCCTCCCGCAACGCCCATGAGGGTGAAATTTTCTTCTTTCATGAGGTTCAGGCTGAACATGGGAGCAAACTTTTTGAAGGACCTTGCAAAATACAGCTGGCTGGTAAAATTTTTCATCTCGTCCGGTGAACGTGAATCGAGCTTAAGAGGTGTACCTCCGCTGGCAGTGAGAAGAAACCCATTCCCAAATGGCAAACCAAATTCAATCATCGTGGATGAGTTTGTTGACATAAAAAGTTGAAAACCTTCATCATCGTCTAAACCAACTTTTGTTGACATATTTCCATAACGGAAAAATGAGGTATGGTCATCAAGTCGAATTCCATAATTAGGGAGAGTTCGACCAACCCTGATCCAGCCGTTTTGAGGCAGGACTTTAAATAAACCCCAGAATTCAGTTTCAATAAGTTGGGCGCTCAATTTGGTAAACAATCCTGCGTTTTCATGCAATTCTAAATAGGCATACACATCCGCCTGCATGGGGAAGACCGCAGATTTCCTGGTTGCGTCTGCTGTATTACCATATTGAATTCCCTGCACACGGAAATCCCCTCCAATCTGGAGATGGTCTCCAACAGTTCCGTCCCAGTCTTCGTCACCCTTTGCCTGCCAGCGCTTGAAGGGAAGTTCTTCCAGGGCGACTACATTGCTCCCGTAATCATTCCTGAGTCCGCTGCCGGTGGGGTTCACATGGCAGGCCATACAGGAGGACCCATTCTGAATTGCAAAACGGGGAAGAGCAAAAGCAAAGTCCAAACAAAGTAAAAAACTGAGGGAAGAGAAAAATATTTTACTCATTAGTTGTCTTGTGCTCCTTCATCTATCCAGGTTTCAATAAGATCGATACTTTCGTCGTTAAGACAGCAATCACCCATTGGCATTTGCGATCCGGCTGTCCCTCGTAATTTCTGGATAATTAAACTGTTTGCGCCATTTCCAGCATTAACGACTGGACCATTATTGCTATTTCCTAACATAAGGTTCTCATAGGAAGTTAAACTTAAACTACCAGATCCACCATGGCAACTAGTGCAACTGGCATCGAAAATTGGTTGGATTTGAGTTAAATAACTGATATCACAAATTTCATCATCATTCGCATCATTATCAACAATCACGCCATCTTCACAAGTATCACAAATACCATCTAAAGCACCATCAACTACTACTGCTTCTCCTTCACATGTATCACATGCTGTTGGAACTGTACATGATCCATCATCTTCCGTAGCAGAAGGATTATAGTTACAGGCAGTGCTTGTCATGCAGCCTGCTACTTCATCCGCATCACACACGGTATCATTATCCGCATCATTATCAACAATCACGCCATCTTCACAAGTATCACAAATACCATCTAAGGCACCATCAACTACTACTGCTTCTCCTTCACATGTATCACATGCTGTTGGAACTGTACATGATCCATCATCTTCCGTAGCAGAAGGATTATAGTTACAGGCAGTGCTTGTCATGCAGCCTGCTACTTCATCCGCATCACACACGGTATCATTATCCGCATCATTGTCTACAATTGTTCCATCAACGCAGGTTTCACACACACCATCTACAGACACACATGATTCATCATTAAGAGTTGCGTCGGGATCGTAGTTGCAGGCAGCGCTTGTCATACAACCTGATATTTCAGGGTCTCCTAGATCACTACAGGACCAGAAAGCGGCAAGAAAAATCCCGAAGAGGAAAAATTTGAATAGTTTCATCAGGTTACAGAAAACCTATTATTTAAGATAAACAGCCCTTTGTGTGATGGTAAATGTTTCTCCTGTGAGGCGGATGAGATAGACACCTGTAGGGTGCCCTTCAGGATGCCAGTCAAAAGTATGAGAACCAGGCTGGCTTTTTGTGAAGGAGAATTCATCCGACAGCTGGTCTTTCAGGTTTAAAATACTGATATGCCATCTATATAGAATCCACTACAATTGTCAGGGAAAATTGGTTGGATGTCAGTTTCATAATCAATAGCTCAAAGAAGAGTGAACCCGTATACTAGGATGGGAAAAATAAAATACCGTGTTTGTTTCATGCATTCTCCTGTTGGTTGTATGAGCCTGGAATAATATTGTATTCCAGAATAAATGGTCTTAATTCTTAATCGTTGTAATTAAAATTAACCAATATGAATTATCTTAATAGCGCTAATCTGAAAAAGATTTAAGGAAATGACAAGTTTTTTTCTTTTTATTGCGACATTTGGAATTAGTTTTAATTCTGGATAAAAAGGGGAAGAGGTTTATACTTGACAAGGTACCGGTGGGGTTTAATGATTTCATTCCGTATCATCAGACGTTGGTGAAAGACGAATTTGTCTGGGTAAGTTTAATGAACTGAAAATTTCCCTGTTTTTTTATTCATCGTTTTTCAGTACGAATCCAAAGTTGTAAATTTTTCTATGGATTTAAGTGAATTGAAAGATAGATTTAATTCCACCGAATCAAAATATCTTGAGCTTCGGGGGTATCTTTGACTTGTCATCTAAAGAAGTTAAATTAGGAAAACTTCAGAAAAAGACATTAGCTCCTGACTTCTGGAACAACAACTCTAAGGCTTCTTCCATTTTAAAAAAAACCGCCATTCTTGAAAAAGAAATCAATCTCTGGAAAGACCTTAAGCAAAGGCATGGAGATATAGAAGTTCTGTTGGAATTTGTTGAGGCGGGGGAGTCAACCGTGGAGGAAGTAGATGTAGAACTGTCTACCTACCAAAAGATAGTGGAAGATCTTGAACTTCAGCTCATGCTTGGGGAAGTGCAGGATGTTCAGGATGCTATCCTGACCATACATCCCGGGGCAGGAGGAACAGAGAGCCAGGATTGGGCAGAAATGTTATACCGAATGTATACAAGGTGGTTTGAAAAGAAAAAGTTTCTTTCCGCATTGCTTGATTATCAACCTGGCGATGAAGCAGGAATTAAAGATGTGACCCTGGAAGTAAAAGGAGAATTTGCATATGGATTGTTAAAAGCGGAAGCAGGAGTTCATCGCTTAGTAAGGATTTCTCCCTTTGATGCCAGCAACCGAAGGCATACATCGTTTGCTTCTGTATTTGTATATCCATCTGTGGACGAGGATGTCGAGATAGAGATTGATTCCAATGACTTGAGGATTGATACATATCGCGCGAGTGGAGCAGGAGGACAGCACGTAAACAAAACTGATTCTGCTATCCGGATTACCCATTTGCCATCCGGGATTGTGGTTCAATGCCAGAATGAACGATCTCAACACAAGAATAAATCCCAGGCAATGAAAGTATTGAAGGCCCGGCTATATCAAGCAAAATTGGAAGAAGAAAAAGAAGCTGCCAAAGAGCTGGAAGATCAAAAAATGGATATTGGCTGGGGGAGTCAGATTCGTTCTTACGTATTTCACCCCTACAATATGGTCAAAGATCACAGGACAAAGGAAGAAACAGGCAATGTGCAGGCTGTGATAGATGGGAATATCGATTCATTTATCAGGGCGTTTCTGATACAGCGTATTGGGAAAAATTAACTAGAATTTCCTACACATTTTTTCAAGGAGAAAAAAACATCATGTCTGAAGAACATACCAGTTTAAAACAAATTATAAAATTCCGGATGGAAAAACTACAGAAACTGCGGGACGCCGGAGTAAATCCCTACCCTTATTTTTTTAAGCAATCTCATTACAGTGAAGAAATCCGGGAGAATTTTGATTCTCTGGAAAATAAAGATGTAACGATAGCAGGTCGAATTATGTCGATACGAAAAATGGGGAAAGCTTCTTTTTGTCACATTCAGGATGGAGCAGGGCGCATCCAGACATATATTCGCCGGGATGATGTAGGAGAAGAAAGCTATACCCACTTTAAACTTCTTGATATGGGTGATTATATTGGCGTAAGGGGATATGTGTTCAAAACAAAAACAGGGGAAATATCAATCCATGCTAAAACAGTAACTATTCTCTCTAAGAGCATTCGCCCCCTCCCGATTGTAAAGGAAAAAGATGGAGAGATTTTTGATGCTTTTTCTGATAAGGAGCAAAGATACCGTAACCGTCATCTGGATTTGGTAGTGAACCCTGATATCAAGGAAATATTCGTAAAAAGAGCAAAAATTATTTCTATGATCAGACGGTTTTTTGATGACAGGGGATTTTTAGAGGTGGAAACCCCTGTACTCCAGCCCCTCTACGGCGGAGCGAATGCGCGCCCTTTTATCACTCACCATAACTCTTTGGATCAGGATTTATATCTTCGGATCGCTGATGAATTGTATCTGAAACGGCTCATCATTGGGGGGATAGATAAGGTATACGAACTGGCGAAAAATTTTCGTAACGAAGGCATGGACCGAAATCACAACCCTGAGTTTACAATGCTTGAATGGTACCAGGCCTATGCCGATTATGGATTCATGATGGATTTTGTTGAAGAAATGATCCGCACGGTTGCAGAAGGAGTTGGTTCTCTTCAGCTTAATTGGGGTGGAATTGAGGTAGATCTTTCAAAGCCTTTTATCAGGAAACCTTTCCTGGCTCTGCTGAAGGAAGCAACTGGTCAGGATGTAACCGGTGGTGATGAAACTCAAATTAGAGAGATTTGTAAAGAACAGGGGCTGTCTGTACCGGAGAAAGCAAACTACGGACAGTTACTTGATGAACTGATGAGAAAGCTTGTTGAACCCAATTTAATCCAGCCGACATTTGTAATAGATTATCCAAAGGTGATTTCACCCCTGGCGAAGATGCACCGAAATAATAATTCAGAAATTGTAGAGCGGTTTGAACTCTTTATTGGCGGTGCAGAATTTGCGAATGCTTTTTCTGAACTGAATGATCCAATTGATCAGAGAGATCGTTTAGAAACCCAAGAGAAGCTTCATGCTGCCGGCGATGAGGAAGCACATCCAGTTGATGAAAATTTTCTACAGGCTGTAGAGTACGGTATGCCCCCAACAGGTGGAGTTGGTGTGGGAGTGGACCGCCTGGTAATGCTTTTAACAGAGAATCGCTGGATCAGAGACGTCATTCTTTTTCCCTCTTTGAAAACGGTTAAGGAGTGAACCCAATCAGTTAAAGGAAGAAAATTTTTCCGTAAATGAATCTACCTACTTTCATTGCTTTCCGTCATCTCCGTTCTCCCCAAAAGGGCAGTTTTTCTACACTTGCGGGGATACTGGCTATTGCCGGATTAGGAATTGGGATTGCAGCTCTTATCATTACCTTGAGCATTCTCGAAGGATTTGAAACCACCATTTCAGAAAAAATTGCCGGGTTTGACGGACATATACGACTCCAGCATTTTATGGATACGCCTGTACCGGAAGAAAACCCGACCCTGGACAGTCTGCTGGGAACATCCTTAGGTCAAACGGTCATTCCTTTTATCCAGAAACCAGCTCTTTTGAGAAGAGGTTCTTATGCGGAGGGTGTCATTGTGGAAGGACTTGTTGTGCCCGATAAGAAATTCGGGTTGACACATATTATCGTTGATGGAACATTAAATTTGAACCCCGGTTCCATCCTGATCGGGAAACGCCTTGCTGATAATATGTCCCTTCAGGTTGGAGACAAACTTGCACTTTTTGACATGGAATCCATTACCGGCGTATCTTCTGGCCAGCGAGTAAAGGCATTCACAATCACCGGATTGTTTCACTCAGGTTTGCTGGAATATGACCGTTCTATTGTGTATACATCCCTAAAAGACGCTCAGCATCTGTTCGGTATGGAAAAGCAGATTTCGGGGCTTATGCTTCTATTTAAAAATTCTGCACTTGCAGGGGCAGCTTACTCCCAGCTTGAAGCAGAATTGGATTATCCATGGTATGTGATGTCATGGAAAGATAAACACCATGTTTTATTTGATTGGATTCGGGTCCAGCGCTGGCCTATTCTGATCATTTTTGGACTCATTGCCTTTGTGGGGGTTGTTAATATTGTTTCTGCTATGGCAATGATCATAATTGAAAAGATCCGTGAGATTGGTATTTTCACTTCCCTGGGGTTTACGCCTCACGCAATTCGAAGGATTTTTCTTTTTGAAGGCACCATTATAGGAGCCATTGGATCTTTAGCCGGTGTTTTGATCGCCCTGCTGCTGATATGGCTGCAGTTACGTTTCCAGTTAATTTCCATCCCGGAAGATGTGTATTTCATGGACAGAATCCCAGTTGCCATGAATGGATGGCTTACCTGTCTTATAGGTTTTGCGGGATTGGCTGCATCCATACTGGCATCATTATTGCCAACAATAAAGGCAGCAAAAATACGTCCTGCCGAAGCCCTTAGATACGAGTGACATGAATATCTCGACCTACATTGCAAAACGATTTCTACTTGGCGAAAGAGGTGTTGGTGCAAGCAGGTTTACTGGTTTGATTGCTATTGCGGGGATGGCGGTGGGATGTTTTGCCCTCATACTCTCCATTGCAGTTTTGAATGGTTTTGAGAAGAAAGTAACTGCGAAAATCCGTGGGTTTGAGGGAGATCTCCGACTTTCAGGAGCATCCCTGGATTTCATTGATATACAGAAACAGCTGGATGAGGAACAAGGTGTTTTATCCTACATGCCTTTCATGGAGCGTAAGGGTCTGGTCGTTGGAGATGGAAATATTCTCAGAATTGCGACACTGAAAGCGGTAGATATGAATAAGATTTCTTCTTTTTATCAGCTTGGATTGAGCGAAATTGAACTAAACCCATCTGATTCCCCTATTATCATTGGTCAACTACTTGCAAGCAGATTAAATTTAGCAGTAGGGGATTACGTCAAACTGATGAGCCCAGTTGATCACCCGTCGCAGTTTGGATTGCCCCGAAAAGTTCAGGTAAAGGTGGTGGGGATTTTCCAGGGAAATGTATTGGATTATGATGACAGGTTAGTTTTTGTTCCGTTGTCTGTTGGGAAATTGCTTTTCACCAGAAAAAAAGGACTCGACGGTGTTGATATCCGGTTGACCACAGAAACGGAAATAGATATGACCCGGGAAAGGTTATTAAATAAGTTCCCTCACATGACGATTGAGAGCTGGGAGAATATCCATGAAGGTTTATTCCAGGCTATGCGAATGGAGCGAATCGGTGCCATTGTGGTATTAAGTTTGATTATTCTTGTAGCTTCGTTTAATTTGACTTCCACACTGGTTCTGGTTACTATCCAGAAAATCAGGGAGATCGGTATTCTGCGGGCAGTTGGAGCGACCACTGGTACGATTCGGTCAATTCTAATAAAACAGGGATTTATGATCGGTGGTATTGGTGCTGCCGTTGGATTGGGAGCAAGTTTTTTGGTTGTGATTGTACAGGTAAATCTTGGCTTTCTTCGTTTGCCTGAAGACATTTATTTTATGAAAAATCTGCCCATGATATTGACTGTTAAAGATGTGATCCTTGTTCCATTCATTGCAATTATTTTGATAAGTATATCATCTGGATTAGCGGCTCAGCGAGCCGTTTTGATCCAACCGAAAGATGCGGTACATTTGGAAAAATGATACTGGAAGCAAAACAGATATCAAAGTCATTTCAAAATGGCACCAAGGAACTCACTGTTCTAAGAAAACTGTCTCTGTCAGTTGACAAGGGGGAAATTGTTACCATTATGGGACCTTCTGGTTCAGGCAAATCCACACTGTTGAATATTCTAGGAACACTGGATAGTGCAAACTCGGGCACGGTAAGTATTTGCGGGAAGAATGTTGCTTATTTGGACGATGTGTCTCTTGCCGAGTTGAGAAATCGTCATATTGGTTTTGTATTCCAGTTTCATCATCTCCTACCGGAGTTCACAGCACTGGAGAATGTGTTAATACCAGCAGAATTAATGGGAGGTGGACACGATGCAAAAAGCCGGGCGAAGGAATTATTTGAATATGTCAGCCTTACGGAACGAATGGATCATTTTCCATCCCAACTCTCTGGGGGGGAGCGGCTCAGAGTGGCGGTTTTGAGGGCCCTCATCAACACACCAGATATAATTTTAACTGATGAACCGACTGGGAACCTTGATACTGGAAACGCAGAGCGGCTTTTGGAACTTTTTACAAATATCTGCCGGGATTTTCAGCAGGCGATGATCATTACGACCCACGATCAGCATGTTTCCTCTATTGGAACACGTGCATGTCGGCTTGAAGATGGAATTCTTCATGTAATAACTTAATGAACACTTTTATAGCTGATTGTCAAACTCGTAACTTCCAGATAGTATGAAAGAAAATTTTTCAAAGCGTGTTCAAGCTATTATGAAATATGCCAAGGAGGAGGCTATTCGTCTTGGGCATAGTTATGTAGGTTCTGAACATCTCTTATTGGGAATTCTTCGAGAGAAAAAGGGACTGTCGATGAAGATATTGGATATCTTTGACTGTGATGTAGATGGGATATGTGCCATGGTTGAAGATATGATCAAAGCATCCGGCGGGACCATGACTCTTGGCCATTTGCCCCTGACGCGCAGAGCAGAGCGCATTTTGAGAAACGCCTACAATGAAGCGACAGCTTTGGGTATTTCGGTTGCAGATGATGAACATTTATTGCTGGCTATTTTAAGGGAATCGGAGGGGATTGCTTTTGAAGTGATGAACGCCTATAATTTGGACTATGAGAGTGTAAAAGAATTTTTACAAAAACAAACAACTGAGGAAGAATCAGTTGAACATTCTGTTTTAAGCAAGTCATCTAAAACAAAAACACCAGCTTTGGATCATTTTTCAAGAGATCTAACAAGATTAGCGCAGAAGGGGAGGCTGGATCCTGTTATTGGAAGGGTAAATGAAATTGAACGGGTTGCTCAAATTTTGACGCGAAGGAAGAAAAATAATCCAGTTCTTATTGGTGAACCAGGAGTTGGGAAAACTGCCATTGTGGAAGGGTTAGCACATCGGATTATTGAAAAATCTGTTCCAAGATTGCTGCATAACAAACGGATTTTGTCATTGGATTTGGCAGCTATCGTTGCCGGGACAAAGTATCGTGGCCAGTTTGAGGAACGCATGAAAACGATCATGGTTGAAATGGAAAATACGGATGATCTTATTTTATTTATTGATGAACTTCATACCCTCGTTGGTGCTGGTGGTGCCACAGGTTCTTTGGATGCATCTAACATTTTTAAACCAGCCTTGGCCCGGGGCGACATTCACTGCATTGGCGCCACAACGATGGATGAATATCGCAAACATATTGAAAAAGACGGCGCATTGGAAAGACGCTTCCAAAAGATTTTGATTAATCCCCCAACGACAGAAGAATCTGTCCAGATTTTAAACGGGTTGAAATCCAATTACGAAAATCATCATAACGTTATTTATCATGAAAAAGCCATAGAAGCATGTGTCAGCCTATCACATCGATATATAAGTGATCGTTTTCTTCCTGATAAAGCGATTGATGCTATGGATGAAGCTGGATCTCGTTCTCACATGCTGAATATGAAAGTCCCTCAGACTATTCTGGATATTGAAGTGAAAATCGATAAAATCCGGGAAGAAAAAGAACAGGTGGTTACTGAGCAGAAGTTTGAAAAAGCCGCTTCGCTAAGGGACAAGGAACAAAAACTGATGATAAAACTGGCAGAGGCCCAGAAAAAATGGAATAAGGAGGAAGGAAAGAACCCGGTCCTGATTACTGAAGATCATATAGCTGATGTAGTTTCATTAATGACTGGGATTCCTGTGGCTAAAGTTGCCCAATCCGAAACCCAGAAACTTTTAAATATGGAGAAAGAAATCCATAAATATATTGTTGGTCAGAATGAAGCAATTCAATGTTTATCTGGTTCGATTCAAAGGGCTCGAGCAGGATTAAAAAGTCCTCATCGGCCGATTGGTGTATTTCTTTTTCTTGGACCGACAGGAGTTGGTAAAACAGAATTGGCTAAAGTTATTGCGAATTATTTATTTAGTCATTCTGATGCACTTATTAAAATAGATATGACAGAATATGGGGAACGATTCTCAGTCTCGCGAATGATTGGAGCACCCCCAGGGTATGTGGGGTATGAAGAGGGAGGAGAACTGACCGAAAAGGTTCGTAGGAATCCTTATTCTGTTGTTCTGTTCGATGAGATCGAAAAAGCCCACCCGGATGTTTTCAACGTGTTGCTTCAATTATTTGATGAAGGAGTGCTGACAGATGGACTGGGCAGGAAAGTTGATTTCAAGAACACGATCATTATTATGACCTCCAATGTAGGGACGAGGGAGATCCAAGATCATACCTCGTTTGGATTTACGGATACAGAAACTGATTTCGATTATTCTTCAATGAAAGACCAGATACTCGATCAGGTTAAATTAATTTTTAACCCTGAATTCCTAAATCGTATTGATGATACCATTGTGTTTCATCCCCTTTCCAGGCAAGATGCATTGGAGATTGTAGACCTTCTCCTTGTGGACCTGATGGAGAATCTTTTTACACTGAATATAGAGCTATTTTTAACTAAACGGGCAAAAACGTTGCTTTTAGGTAGAGGTTTCAGTCCAAAATATGGGGCACGAAACCTTCGCCGTGAAATACAATCTTCATTGGAAAAACCCATCTCTGAACTTCTTCTTGAAAATGTATTTGTATCCGGTAATAAAATAAAGGTGGATACTTCTGATGGACAGTTTACATTTAATCCTGCTCGGAAGAAAAGAATAAGTTCAAAGTCCTGAGAATATCCTTCCCCTATTTCTGCCATAAAGTACTATAATACCTAAGTTTCTGCCAATTAGGCAATTATTATTCTTTGGCACATAAATTGTAACATTTTGTATAAATTTTAATTTGTTTATAGAATTTTAGAATTAAAGGAGAAAAAAAGTGGGAAAAATAATTGGTATTGATCTTGGTACAACAAATTCCTGTGTAGCTGTTTTAGAGGGTGGGGAACCAACCATTATAACGAATCCTGAAGGGGGCCGTACAACCCCGTCAGTTGTTGGATTCACAAAAGACGGTGAACGCCTAGTTGGGCAGACTGCGAAGCGACAGGCAGTGACCAATCCGGAAAACACAGTATTTTCTATTAAACGCTTTATGGGCAGGATGCACAAAGAGGTAAGTACCGAAATATCTGAAGTGCCCTACAAGGTTGATAAGAATTCAAGCGGAGCCGTTGTTGTTAAGGTGAGTGATAAAGAATATACTCCACCAGAAATCAGTGCTATGATTCTCCAAAAGTTAAAGCAAATGGCTGAAGAACATCTTGGGGGAAAGGTAACCGATGCTGTGATTACGGTCCCAGCTTATTTTAATGATTCCCAGCGTCAGGCTACAAAAGACGCCGGAAAAATTGCTGGATTGAATGTCCGACGGATTATTAATGAACCGACAGCAGCTTCGTTAGCTTATGGATTGGACAAAAAAAAGGACGAAAAAATCGCTGTTTTTGATTTAGGTGGAGGAACATTTGATATTTCGATTTTGGAGTTGGGAGATGGTGTTTTTGAAGTGAAATCATCCAATGGTGACGGGCACCTGGGGGGAGATGATTTTGATCAAAGAGTTATTGACTGGATCGCCGATGAATTCAAGAAAAGCGATGGGATTGACCTTCGGAATGATCCCATGGCACTTCAAAGATTAAAAGAAGCAGCAGAGGCGGCTAAAAAAGAATTATCAACTTCAAAACAGACAGATATTAATCTGCCCTTTATTACAGCAGATTCATCTGGACCAAAGCATCTAAATCTTAGTCTTTCCAGGGCAAAATTTGATGACCTTGTAACTGATCTCGTAGAACGGACAATTAAACCGTGTCAAAAGGCAATAACTGATGCCGGGTTATCTGCTGCAGAAATTAATGAAGTTATTCTGGTTGGCGGATCTACACGGATACCCAAAATACGTGAACAGGTTAAAGAGATCTTCGGTAAAGAACCCAATAAAAGTGTAAATCCAGATGAGGTTGTGGCCCTAGGTGCAGCGATTCAAGGTGGTGTACTGGCTGGCGATGTTGATGATATTCTATTGTTGGATGTTACCCCGCTTTCGCTGGGGATTGAAACACTGGGCGGTGTGAACACACACCTGATTGATCGCAATACGACAATACCCACCAAAAAATCTCAGATTTTCAGCACAGCAGCTGATAACCAGACCACTGTGGAAATTCACGTACTCCAGGGTGAACGGGAAATGGCAATTGATAATAAAACTATTGGTCGTTTTCACTTGGCAGATATTCCGCCTGCGCCCCGCGGCATTCCACAGATCGAGGTTTCATTTGATATTGATGCCAATGGTATATTGAACGTCAGTGCGAAAGACAAGGCAACCGGAAAAGAACAGAGTATTCGAATTGAAGCATCCAGCGGGATTTCTGAATCGGAAATTGAGAAAATGGTCAATGATGCGAAAAAGCACGATAAGGAAGATAAGGAAAAACGAGAAAAGATCGATCTGACAAACCAGTCAGAACATTTAATCTATGAGACAGAGAAAAATATCAAGGAATACGGTGATAAACTGGATGATAAAGAAAAGACATCTTTGACCGAAAAAGTCGAAGCTCTAAAGAAAGCCAAAGATAGTGGCAATATCGATGATATGAAAACTGCCACGGAATCATTGAATAGTTCCTGGTCCCAGGTAGCTTCAAAAATGTATGAAGCATCAAAAAATGAAGAAGATACTTCCCAAGTGAAAACAAAGGCAAATAAGTCCACGAAAACAAAAGCAAAAAAGGGAGACGGTGAAATAGAGGATGCAGATTTTGAAGTTGTGGATTAACCTTAAAGATTCAACAAAAAAAGCGTTCTTATTAGAACGCTTTTTTTGTTTTTGGAACTGGTGGCGTGTAACTTCGTATTGTTCAGAAACAACTTTATTTTTATGAAACGTCTGAGAACTATTCTGTTATTATTCGGGATCCTTTGCGCTGGGGGGATAATCCTGTTATTAACTCCAAGATTATGGCAGGATAAAATTGAGATAGTTTTAAATGAAAATATTTTAAGTAGTAAGGGGTGGCAGATTTCCATTGGAACTATAAAAGGTCATTTATTTTCAACAGTGATTATGGAAGATATTTTATTATGGCATCAAGATGGTTCAAATGTTCTCTCCAATGAAGTGAGCTCAAAAATAAACCTGATTCCACTTATCACAGGGGAATTATCACTGGATCTCCTTGAAATAAATGAAATGAAGATAGCACTTAAAGGTGATTCTATTATTAAAAGTGGAGTGGGAAAAAAAATCGAATTAGATTTTCCTAAGTTCCCGTTTCATATTGATAATTTGCGATTGAACGGGAAAATAGAAATGATAAATATGGATACTGTTTATAATTTTGATCTGGAATTTGTTGGTAACACCAGTTACCAGTCTCAGGAACTCAATATAGGTGTTGACAATTTGGTTGTTAATTATGAGGATTCTTTATTTAGGATTGATTTGAATGAGTCATCCATGAAAATAGAAAAAGACGGATTAATGTTATCACATATAAGCGGGGTAGCTTCACGTATTCCATTTGAGGGGGATTTATTTTATTCTTGGATGCCTGACGCACATTTTTCTGGAGAAATGATTATAGGGGAAGTATCATTACCTGAAGATTTTTTCGGTGATATTCCCATGCAACCTGCTTTCTCCTCTTTATCAACTTCGATAAAGTTTGAATCTGATTTAACAAATTTTTATGGTACTGCAGAAGTCTTCAATGATCTTGGTTTAAATTTACATGGAAAATTTTCCTTGAAAAAAAATCCTGACGAGTTGTTGGTGGAGACAATAGAACTGAAAAGTGACTCCACAATATTGAAAGTAAATGGGATTTTGAAAGATTCAGGCAGGGTAAATGGAAATATTCTATTATCAAATTTAGACTTAAATCAGTGGCTCATAGACCAAGAGAATACAAACATTTCAGGAATGGTTTTGATCGAAGGATTGATGAGTGATGGTATATTATCAAATTTGTCTTTAACAACAGAAGTTCAAGAATCAAAGTTATATTTAGAGGATTTAGTTTCCATTTCAGGTACTATTTCATATCATGACAGTTTAGTGGAATTTATTGATCCCCTTACTTTATCTATTGGACCTAGTTCGATTATTATGAAAGGAAATGTAAACCTAAGATCTGAAAGTATGGATTTGGCATTTGATATGAAAGAAGCAGATGTTTTTATTATTAACAATTTTTGGTCTGACTCTCTTGAAACAGGAGTAGCTACTGGGCAGATGAAAGTGTCTGGTTCGTTTGCTGAACCTTCACTGGATGCTGACTTGTTTTTTAGGAATATTCTGTATAAAGATGCTTCTCTAGAAGAAATGGAAATTCATTCAAGTTTTGATAACAGTAAAAATGTTGAAAATGGTTTTGCTCAAATCATTTTTGTAAATGGTATTTGGAAGGACTACCATTTCGACAATGGTACCATTGATCTAAAATTTATTTCCGGAGTAGTGGAATTGGAGAATATTCAAATGAATAAAGGGAATGATTTTCTTCAATTATCTGGAAGAATTGAAGAGAATGGAAATGTGTTTCTTGATCGATTGCAAGCAGCTTATGAAGGGCATTATTTAGCTCTCCCGAGTCCATTAAACTTCATCCTAAAGGATGAATCAATTATTGTAAAACCTTTTGTGCTTCACGTTGATGATGGGGTGGTTGAGGGATATTTTCACAAGAAAAAATTATTGGATGGAAGGTTTAAGCTTTCGAATATTGAATCTTCCTTAATTTCTCCTTTTATTCAGGATAATCGGTTCAAAATATCCGGAATGATTTTTGGGGAACTTGGAGTCCATGAGTCAATGGGAAAGTATAATTATTCCTCAGATATTTCTTTGAAAAAAGGGTCAATTTTAGGACAGAATTTTGACGATTTAGTCATTTCATTATTTGTTCGTGATGAGACAATGCATATTGAAGAGTTAACCTTGATTTATGGGAATAAAACAGGTTTGCAAGTAATGGGGACTTTGCCATTAAAGAGCCAGAATGGGCAACCAATTGAAATTAATTTGAATACAAAATTCTCAAACTTAGATCTGGAAATATTACCACAGGTGATTCCAGACTGGTTTCATCTCGGAGGTCAAATAAACGGTAATTTTAAAGTAGGTGGCACAACAGAAAAGACCCTTTTTGATTTTGATGTGGCTATTAGTGATGCAGTGTTTGACAAAATACAATTTGGTCAGGTGAAAGGTAAAGGGAGTTATGATGGAAAAAACTTGAGTTTTTCCCAATTTTCTTCAGACCAAGAGCAAAGTCATTTGGAAGGCACGGCATCTTTACCGTTTAATTATAATATAGGGTCAGCTCATTTTGGACAGACAACCTTAGATAATCCTCTTTTTTTGAACGTGGGGGGGCATACAAAAGATCTTAGTTTTATTACTCAATATCTAACGGGTGTGGACTCTATTATAGGAGATTTTAATATCAAACTGGGATTAAATGGTACTTGGCAGAATCTTATTCGGGACGGATGGATACGGATTAATGATGCTAAAATTTTTACCAACCTTCTAAAAAGCCCGATTTATAGAGTTGATGGATATGGAAATCTAATAAGGAACCGATTAAACATAGAAAGTTTGAACGGAATTATGGTTAAGTCAATGGAGAAACAACAGGGAAAAAATTTGTTTCTTACTGGTAGTATGGATATGAGTAAATTTTTCCAGCCTTACTTTGATATCTGGATTACTGGTGAGAATATTTACTTTGAAGCGCTCCAAGAGGATATAAAAGGTTTAGTGAATTTGGATGTTAGCATGAAAGGGAAAGATGATATTACAATTAGTGGGGAAATTCCGCTCTTAGATGTAGAGATGTACAAGGAATTTGCATCCTCAAATATAGCAGGTTCTTTTTCAAAAGAAAGGCGTGTCTCATTTAATTATAAGATTAATTTCCCAATTATTGAAGATTTCACCTTATTAAACAACCAGATTGATGCACGTTTTGGTGGAGATATAAACATTACAAAACTGGGAACATTTCCTGCAGATTTTTCCGGAGAAGTTATTTTTGAGGAAGGAAAATTTTATTACTCTGGTGACATCTTCACAATAACAGAAGGATATTTAATTTTTGATAAAAAAGGATTCAATCCCTATTTTAATATGACTGCTATTACAACCATTGATGATGAACAAATTGATATTTCTTTTACTGGTCCATTAAGCAATCCAAATTTAATACTAACTTCCGGAAGTGGTTTTTCGCAAAGTGATATCTTGGAATTATTGACCTGGGGTAAACGATTCGAAGATCAGGAGATTTCTTATTCAGGAATTGGAACCAGAGCAACAAGTTTGGTTGAAGGTTGGCTTGATACTCAATTAGATCGAAAGTTAGTCCAACTCAGCGGCTTGGACCAATTTGGCATTTTAGAGAAAGTTAAAATAGAGGGCGCAACCAGTCTTTTAGATCCAGAAGGAAAGAAAGATTTCAAAATAGGGGCAAATGTAACCAAAACAATTTCGTTTAATTATGCCTTTCGCCGGTCTTTTTCACTCACAAATCCAAACCACGCTGTCGGTGTTGAATATAAAGTGAATAAATATCTTTCATTGATTGGTGATGTGGATCAAAATGGAAAAGTGCATGCAAAATACAAATTGAGATATGCATATTAATTTACTTTTTAACAAAAAAGTATTTCTTTTGGTTATTTCTTTTTTTTCGTGTTTCTTGCTAGCTAGTCAAAAAAAAACGGTAAAAACGATGAGTATCATTGGTGCTGAAAAAGTAAAAGAGAGTCTAATATTCTCTGCCATGAGGACGAAAAAATCAACAATCTTTTCTTCTCAGGAATTTGATCCACGCATACTCAGGCTTGATGCCATCAGTGTTAAAACATTATACATTTCAAATGGGTTTTTGGAAGCCAGTGTAGAAGATTCCACTCAAATTGTGGATGGTGAAGTACATATATTTTTAAAAATAACTGAAGGAAAGCAATACTTTTTACGTTCAGTAGAAATTCAAGGAAACCAAACCATTACTGATAAAACAATTAATAAAATATTAGAATACATACCGAAAAAACCGTATAACCCTGTCACAGCAAATAAAAATGTATCTTTAGTTAGACAAGAGTATGAACAATATGGGAAATTATTTTCATCAATAATGATCACCGACAAAATTGGAGATTCTGTAAATGTTCAAATTCAAGTTGAAGAAGGTCCCGATGTATACATAGACACTTTTTTTATCGAAGGTCTCCAGAATTTGGGGGAAGATAATGTCACTAGGGAAATAGCATTCGAATCAGGCGATCTTTACAAAAAAGAGGAAATAGATTTAACAAAGCGAAGAATACTGCAAACAGGTGTGTTTTCTTTTGCTGGAATCACTCCCTTGCCGGTTGCAGGAAGTGACACTACTGTAAATGTGCTGATTGAACTACGACAATTCACACCAAAACAATGGTCATCTGAGGGTGGATATTTTCCCATTGAATATTATAGAGGTGTTGAACCCATCCCAGGGATAGGAGGAGAGATTGAATGGAGGAATAGAAGTTTAGCTAGATCTACAACAAACTTTTCTGCAAGAGTTATTGTACAAGGTCTTTTATCTGAGGATTACTTATATCTTATTTATCCCAAATTTGGAATGAATATGGATTTTTCCAATCAGTGGTTTTTAGAACGTCGAATTCCAACTAGAATTAGACTTTTCTATGAAACTTTTACAAATTTAGGTCAAGAAGGATCTCTATCTCCTGTAATGCGTTATGGCTTACAGCTTACGAGTCATAAAAAATTTGACAAATTTTCTTTTATAGAGACAGGTTTGAATTGGGAACAGTTTATTGGATATGAAAATGATCAACAAGAAATAGAGCAAAGAACATTTAAAATGAGGGGTTTATTAGATAGATCAGATGATCCATTATTTCCACATAATGGATATCGGCTGACAGGTGAAGTTAGCCAAACCGGGGGAATATTGGGTGGTACGAGAGATTATGTTAAAATTGACCTTGGGATAAATAAATATATCCAGATACATAAGAAAATAGTTTTAGCTGGAAGGCTGAAATATGGAATGATCTTTGGCTGGGAGGAATCTTATAATGATATTCAGTATGAGAAATTTTATCTTGGAGGGAGTTCAAGTCTCCGGGGTTGGGATATGTTAAAATTCAAAATAGATGAGGATGGTATGCCCGATGGAGATATCATTCGCCTAATGGTGAATTGGGAAATTCGTTTCCCGCTTTTCTGGATTCTCGGGGGTGAATTATTTATTGATGGGGGATATCTAACAGATTCCTTTCACAATCAATCCATTGATCAAATTGAATGGGACGGAGGATTTGGTATCACTCTTATGACTCCTCTTGTTCCGCTCCGGTTGGATTTTGCAATTCCACTAATAGAATCAACGGGTGGTTTTAATTCGTGGAAAATTCAATTGGGGGCCAGCTATATTTTTTAAATTAAAAATTGGATTTTTTTTCAAGGTAAACTTCCTATTTTATTTTGAATGAACAATTGATTTCACATAAATTAAACAGTTTTGTTAATAAATAAATATTGTCAGGGAAAATCATGAAGATAAAACTACTAATATTGGGTATTGTCCTAACTCTGTTTTCGGCTTGTGGAAAATCACCGAAAGAAGTGATGCAGATCGGACAGGAACATCTTTTAAATGAAAAATATGATTTTGCTCTCGAGTCATTCCAAGTCATTTTTGAAAAACATCCACATGATCCTTTGGCTGACAGTGCGGGTTATCAAATTGCCAGGGTCTACCTCGATTACCTCAATGATTATGATAATGGGTATAAAACGCTGAATAGCCTAGTGAATAACTATCCTGATTCAGATTATGGAATAAGAAGCAGAGAGGAAATAAGGCAATTTCCTAATTGGCTGTTTACGACAGCAGAAACAAAAAGGAATGCCAAGGATATTAATGGCTCTATTAAAACACTAGATTATTTAGTGAATAAATTTCCCTCTCATGAAATTGCCCCCAAAGCCCAATATCTCATCGGAGATATTTATATGAATGATCAACGGAATTTTGATTTGGCAATTGACTCCTACCGTAAAATAATCAATGATTTTTCGGGATCAAAACAGGAGCCCCATGCCCAGTTTATGATTGGGTATATCTATGCAAATGTATTGGATGATTCTGAAAATGCCCAGGTTGAATATAATTCATTTTTACAAAAATATCCTGACCATGAGTTAACACCATCTGTAAAATTTGAATTGGATTTTATTGGCAAGGATATAAATGATATTCCCCAGCTCAAACATATAACCTCTTAAACCTAATTTGTTATGTCAGATTTTAGTTTAACTGAGATCAATGAAAGGATTTCACGGGAATCCACCTTTGTTGATGATGTAAAAAAAGCTCTCAAAGAAGTTATTGTTGGCCAAGAAGAATTAGTGAACCGGATTCTGATTGGTATGTTGGCGAATGGGCATATTTTGTTGGAGGGAGTCCCAGGACTGGCTAAAACACTGGTTGTAAAGTCATTATCCCAATTAATTGATACGAAATTTCAACGGATTCAATTTACACCCGATATGCTGCCGGCAGATTTAATTGGTACTCTTATTTATAACCAGCACACAGGGAAATTTGATACAAGAAAAGGACCGATATTCACAAACATCATCCTTGCTGATGAAATTAACCGTGCACCATCAAAAGTGCAGAGTGCTCTCCTTGAAGCGATGCAGGAACGTCAGACAACCATCGGAAAAGAAACTTATTTGATGGATGCACCATTTTTAGTTCTTGCGACCCAAAATCCGATAGAACAGGAAGGCACGTATCCCTTACCAGAAGCGCAGACTGATCGTTTTATGCTGAAGGTAAGAGTAGACTATCCATCCATAGATGAAGAAAGACTAATACTCCGCAAAGCTGCCAGAACTCAAATTGATACTGTATTGACACCGGTAGTAAATCAACAACAGATTTTGAAGGCTCAAAAAGTAATAGATGATATTTATGTTGATCAGAAAGTAGAGGAGTATGTATTAAATCTTGTGTTTTCCACAAGGAATCCTGATCAATACGAGTTGAAGGATATGGAGGGACTTATTGAATATGGAGGATCCCCGCGAGCATCAATTAATCTGATCCTGGCAGCAAAATCCAGAGCGTTTTTAGAACATCGTGGATATGTGACCCCTGAAGACATACGTTATATTGGAGCGGATGTTCTTCGCCATAGAATCATTTTAACCTACGAAGCCGAAGCGGAAGAGATCACTTCAGAGGATATTATTCGGAGATTGTTTGAAACGATTGAAATCCCTTAAAAATAAGTAGGATTAATTCAGTTCATTCCAATTAAATGGTGCGTTTCCATTAACGCAAACAGTCATCTAACTTATAGTCAATTGTAGCGATGATCCCGAAAGAAATTCTGCAGAAAGTACGACGGATTGAAATCCGAACACGAGGGGTGGTAAATAATCTGTTTGGGGGAGAATACCATTCTGTTTTTAAGGGGAGAGGAATGACCTTTTCTGAGGTCCGTGAATACCAACCAGGAGATGATATCCGCCTTATTGATTGGAATGTGACGGCAAGAACTGGTACACCTTTTGTGAAGATATTTGAAGAAGAAAGAGAGTTGACTGTTTTTCTTTTGGTGGACGTGAGCCGCTCCGGTCATTTTGGAACTATTGAGAAATTCAAGACGGAAATCGGAGCAGAAATCGGAGCTGTCCTCGGATTCTCAGCGATTAAAAACAATGACAAGGTTGGTGTGATTCTTTTTAGTGATGATGTTGAGCAATATATAGCTCCAAAGAAAGGGAAATCCCATGTATTGCGGGTTATACGAGAATTGCTGTATCATAAACCCCGGGGCAAAGGAACTTCCATAAACAAAGCCCTCGATTTTCTTCTCAAAGTTTCAAAACGTCAAAGTGTTGTCTTTCTCATTTCTGATTTCCAGGATGATGGATATTGGAAAACACTTCGCATTGCAAACCGAAAGCACGATTTAATTGGAATTCACCTTTTTGACCAATCGGAAGTTGAGTTTCCTGATATGGGTCTAGTAAAGGTTCATGATCCTGAAACAGAGAAGGAAGTGTGGATTGATACACGTTCCTACCAGGAACGATTGAACTACAACCGTACTATGAAGGAAAGATTAGGAAAGCTGAAAAAGGAAAGTGAACGAATAAAATTTGATCTTATCACAGTTTCTACCACAGAAGATTATGTAGAGCCACTCATGTCCTTTTTTAAACAACGTGAAAAGCGGTTTTAAGTTATCGTATGTATTACAGATTATTTAGATATTTTTTTAGCTTGGTATGTATTTTATTTGTGATCGGTTGCAGCAAAGATTCTCAAATTGAATCATTTCATATAAAAGCAGAAGTGGATACTACAAAGGCTACAATCGGCGATATTGTATCCCTGAGAATTATAGCTGAAGAATCTGACGGTCTGCATTTATCTTTCCCCGATATGGAAGATTCTGAATTCTTTGAAATTCGGCAGAAGCAGTATTTGAAAAAGGGAAAAGGAGTTGTATTTAACATTGTGTTTTGGGATACAGGTCGGCTTGAAATTCCGCCTTATCCTATAGAAATTATGAAAGCTGATAATACCGTTGACTATATCATGGAGACTGATCCGTTTTTTATCACGGTCTACTCAACGATAAAAAATTCGGATGGTAAAGATTTGAAGCCAATTAAAGAACCCGTCCCGGTTACCACACCAATTTCATACAGAAAAATTATTTTATCGATAGTCTTTCTTTTGCTGTTTGGATATATGGTTTATCTTTGGACAAGGAGAATTCAAATTGAAAAGAGAAAAGAAATAATACAGAACGTAATTCCTCCTCCGTATGAGGAAGCATTGGACAGTCTTGAGTTAATAAAAAAAGTTTGCGATGTAAAGAAATTTTATGTGGAATTATCCTATATACTTCGTAAATATGTTGAGTCAAGCATTTATATTAAAACCCTGGAAATGACAACAGAGGAGATTGATTCTTACAGTTCATTAATTCAAATGGAAACATACCTTTTGAAAGAATGGATAGAATTACTGAAACGATCTGACCTTATTAAATATGCGAAACAGATTCCTGAAGAAAATAAACGGGAAAATGATTTAGAATGGTCAAGACAGTTTGTTACTTTGACAAACAATTACTGGAGAAAACTTCAAGTAGGAGTGTCGTGAGAATTAAAACAAAAGACACAAATGATGTGGAGAGAATTCGTAAGTTTGAATTCTTATTGGCAATCGGTAAATTATTGTGAAAAATTAAGGATAATTTTGGGTACAACAGCAGAGATTCGAAATAATGCAGTTCTTCTTCATAAGGGGAAAAGAATGAAAGTGTTGGAATTCCAACATGTAAAACCTGGAAAGGGAGGGGCTTTTGTCCGAACGAAATTGAAGGACATTCAAACTGGTAAAATAATTGATGAAACCTTCAATGCCGGAGCCCGGATAGAAATTATACGGGTTGAGGTGAAGCCTATGCAATACCTGTATAATGATGGGGATTTTTTTATTTTTATGGATAATAAAACTTATGACCAAATAACTGTTTCTGAATCTACAATTAATCGTGGAAAGGATTTTTTAGTGGCAGGGATGAATGTGGATTTATTATTTGATGGTCAGGAAATATTGGATATTCGTATTCCTGCTCATGTCGTTTTACAAGTGACTGACACAGAGCCTGGGTTTAAGGGGAATACAGCAACAGGTGCTACAAAACCAGCAACTTTGGAAACCGGATTTATAATTCAGGTACCTTTATTTGTAAGTTCTGATGACAAAATAAAAATTGATACCCGTACAGGTCGATATATAGAACGCGCAAAATAATTTTGTTAAACTAGTGAAAAAAGTAACTGGAGAAACTTATGTGGCAGGATAAGATAAAAGAGATTATTTATTTATTAGAAAATTCCACAGTGAATGAAATAGACTTAACCTTTTGGGGCCGCAGGTTCCGAGTGGTTAAAAGTCCACCAGAGGTATTGTCTGATGATCTTGATTCAGATAGTACTGTACGTGTGGAGACACCAATTTCATCTGATGTTTCTGAACTTCCTTCTGAATCGTCCCCAAAATTGCCAAAAGATGGAATGGAGGTTTTTTCACCTATGCCTGGAACTTTCTATCGATCTTCAAGCCCGGATAAAGATTCTTTTGTAAAAGAAGGTGATCAAGTGGCTAAAGGAGACACTTTGTGTATTATCGAGGCAATGAAGATTATGAATGAGATAGAAGCTGAGTCCAGCGGGGTTATTCAAAGTGTCTTAGTAAAAGATGGGGCACCAGTGGAATATGATCAACCACTTTTTATTCTTAGTTCTTCATCCTGAGCCTGAATGTTTAACAAAATACTGATTGCAAACCGGGGTGAGATTGCCCTGCGGATTATTCGAGCCTGTCATGAATTGAGGATAAAAACAGTTGCTGTGTATTCCACAGTTGATAAGTTTTCCCTTCATGTAAGATTTGCCGATGAAGCGATTTGTATCGGACCGGGTTCCAGCTCTGAAAGTTATTTGAATATACCGCGGATTATTGCAGCAGGCGAGATCACGAATGCTGACGCAATTCATCCGGGATATGGATTTTTAGCAGAGAGTGCAGACTTTTCCCGAATTTGTCAAGAAAATGGTTTCGCTTTTATTGGACCGTCCCCGGAGATCATCAATGCGATGGGAGATAAAGCACAAGCCAAGGAGAGCATGAGCAATGCAGGGGTATCAGTCATTCCAGGTAGTGACGGTTTACTTTCCAGCCCTTCGGAGGCACTGAAGTTAGCAGAGGAAGTTGTATACCCTGTGATGCTGAAGGCGACTGCTGGTGGCGGGGGTAAAGGAATGCGGATGGTAGAAAACCGTGATGAAATGGAAAAATTGTATACCGCTGCTCAAACTGAAGCCATTACATCCTTTGGGAACGGCGATTTATATCTTGAGAAATTTATAGAAAACCCCCGACATATTGAAATTCAAATCATCGGAGATGCCCATGGAAACGTTGCTCACCTTGGTGAGAGGGAATGCTCCATTCAACGGCGTCATCAGAAGTTAGTGGAGGAATCTCCATCAGCAGTTGTAGATGGAGAACTAAGAAAGCGAATGGGTGATGCTGCCATCCATGGTGCAAAAAAAATTGGATACATCGGTGTTGGGACAATGGAGTTCATTTTGGACAAGAAAAAAGAATTTTTCTTTATGGAAATGAATACACGGATTCAGGTTGAACATACGGTGACAGAGATGGTGACAGGGGCAGATCTGATAAAACAGCAAATTCGTATGTATGCCGGTGAGAAGTATCCTGCCTATTTAGACACTGTACAGCTTCGTGGTCATTCCATAGAATGCAGGATTAATGCGGAAGATCCTGATAAAAATTTTATTCCATCTCCAGGAACAATTACCAGTTTTCATATGCCTGGAGGAAAAGGAGTTCGGGTAGATACACATTCCTATGCAGGATATGAGATACCAACACATTATGATTCTATGATAGGAAAACTAATTGTTCAAGCAAGTAACCGGGATCGTGCTATTAACAGGATGCAGCGCGCTCTGGAAGAGTGTATAATTGAAGGACCAAAAACAACTATTCCATTCCATGAAGCAATCATGCGTGATAAAGAATTCAAAAAAGGAAACTTTGATACAAGTTTTTTGGAAACATTTGAATACAGCCCAAATGGAACAATTGAAAAGGTAGCAGAGGATAGGGAGCAGCGGTGAAGATTCCCAAAGATTTAGTATACACAAAAGAACATGAATGGATTCGGATTAATGACAATATTTTAACAATTGGAATTACTGATTTTGCCCAAGGAGAGTTGGGGGATATAATTTTTGTAGAATTTCCGGAAATTGGTGAGGAATTCCAAAAAGAGGATCCCTTCGGGACCATAGAAGCTGTTAAAACAGTCGCGGACATTTTCGCTCCGGTGCAAGGAAAAATAATTGAGATCAATCATGATATTGAAAATTCTCCAGAGGTCATTAATGCAGATCCTTATGGAGAGGGATGGTTGATGAAGATTGAGATAACAGAACATATGGTTAGTGATGGATTATTGTCACCGGAAGATTATGAATTATTGCTGAGTTAGATGAAAAATATTTACAAATATTTGTTAGAGACTTGCGAAAGAAAAGGAGCTGGACATATTGTTCTGATCGATCCGGATCGAAAAAATGACGGGTCATTTGAAACCTATGTAGAGATTGTAAATAATTCTGGTGCAGATGCAATTTTCATCGGTGGGAGTCTAATGATGGATGGACAGTTCCATGAAAGGGTGGCAAAGATAAAAGCACTGTCCAATGTTCCCATTATATTTTTTCCCGGTGGTGCAAACCAACTGAATGAACATTATGATGCCATCCTTTTCATGTCCCTGCTCTCCGGACGGAATCCCCAATATTTAATTGGTGAGCAGGTAGTGTCAGCACCAATTATCAGTGATTTGAAGATCGAAACGATTCCCACTGGTTATCTTCTGCTTGATGGAGGTGGAAAATCTACCGTGGAATTTATGAGTGCGTCACATCCCATTCCATTGAATCGTACTGATATAACAGAAGCTCATGCTTTGGCGGCTCAGTATCTTGGTATGAAACTTGTTTATTTGGAAGCCGGCAGTGGAGCACAAACCCCGGTTCCGACCGAAACAATTCAGACGGTATCTGAAAAAGTAGATATACCTCTGATTGTAGGTGGCGGGATCCGGACACCGGAAGATGCTGAAAAACGGGTGCACGCCGGCGCTAGTTTTATTGTAACCGGAACAGTGCTGGAAACATCCGGCAGTTCCTCTCTGATGCAAGAACTTGCGCGTGCGATTCATGTAAAGGAACAGAGATGACAATCAGAGAAAATATTGCCAGGCAATTGGTTGAAAGTGCTGAAACGAAAAAGGAGATGGTAGAATTATGCCTGTCCGATATTGAAAAGGCAGCAGAATTAATGATTGGAGCAGTACAAAAGAAGAAGAAAATTCTCTGGTGTGGAAATGGAGGAAGTGCTGCCCAGTGCCAACACCTTTCAACTGAATTGGTTGGAGGTCTTCGGTCTCATGACCGTAAAGCAATTCCATCAGTTTCTCTGACAACGGATTCTTCCCTTTTAACAGCATGGACGAATGATACCGATTTTGAAACGGTATTTTCCCGGCAGGTAGAAGCTCTGGGAGAAGCAGGGGATGTTTTAGTTTCTCTCTCTACCAGTGGAAATTCTAAAAATGTAATAGAAGCTATCAAATGTGCAGATACTAGAGGCATTCACACTGTTGTTTTAACGGGAAAATCCGGCGGATTATTACAAAACAGCGGATCAGTGACAATCCGAATCCCAAGTGATGATACACAACGAATCCAGGAAGGACACATTACCGTAGGTCATATCCTTTGTGAGTTGGTGGAAAATTCAATCAGATGAGATGAATTTAGATTTGAGTTGTTATGGAAACATATCTTGAAGATTACATCACTATGCTCCGTGTTGAAAAGAATTTATCCCCAAAATCTATTGAAGCCTATAAGAGAGACTTGACACGGTACATAGATTTTTTGGAAGAGGAAAAGGATATAAACAATTTGGAGGAAATTAGCCCGAAGCATATTCGGGGGTTCATTCGTGTTCTAAACGATGCTCACTTGGCACCAGCAAGTATCACCAGGGCTTTTTCTTCCATAAGGTCTTATCACTCATTTTTGTCTGGAGAAAATTTAGTACAGCAAAATCCTTCCCAATTGCTGGATGCACCTAAACCATCCCGGAAGCTACCAGTAGTCTTGGCAGTAGAAGAAATCAATAGAATCCTTGGTGTTATTGATACTGCTAAACCCCTTGGAAGACGAGATATGGCAATTTTGGAAGTCCTTTATTCAGCTGGAGTGAGAGTAAGTGAATTGTGTGATTTAAGAATGATAGATTTATTTTTGGATTCGGAAACGATTCGAGTGACTGGCAAGGGCAACAAAGAGCGCCTTGTGCCCATAGGTCCCTTGGCACGGGAATGCATAAATAATTACCTGAAACATGAAAGACCAACCTTATCAAAAAAAGATAAGAACCTTGGGAAAATATTCCTCAGCAGGAATGGACGACCACTAACGCGCATGGCGGTGAACATCATTTTTAACAAATGGGTTAAAGCTTCTGGAATCAAGAGAAAAGTGAGTCCCCATACATTTAGACATTCATTTGCCACTCATCTTTTGGAAAGAGGTGCCGATCTTCGTGTTGTACAGGAAATGCTGGGACATGTAGATATTTCTACGACCCAAATATATACTCACTTGGATAGAGAACACTTGAAAGAAGTTCATCGAACATTTCATCCATTTGAGAAAAAGGAAAAATAATAAAAAGGGAATTTCATAAATGGGAATCTACAGTTTAGATCCATCAGTACAGGCTATACTCATTCCTGTTTTGGTATTTGCTTTAAGTTTCCATGAGTTTGCCCACGGTTGGATGGCTAATCGTCTTGGAGATCCAACTGCTAAGCATCAGGGGCGGTTAACTCTGAATCCGCTGGCTCATCTCGATCTGATGGGTGCTCTTGTGTTGTATTTTGCAGGATTTGGTTGGGCAAAACCAGTACCGGTGAATGGAGGAAATTTAGTCAATCCGCGGACGGATATGATGAAGATTGCTTTTGCGGGCCCGGCGTCCAATTTGCTGTTAGCCGTGATCGGGGGTGTCCTGCTTCGCATATTAATAGGATCATCCTTATCTCATGAAGCAATTGTTGTGACGCTATTTTTTTTCACTCAGATTAATATTGCGCTGGCAGTCTTTAATATGATTCCAATACCGCCTCTGGACGGATCACAGATCTTTTCCGGACTCATGGTCCGAAAAAACCCGAATCTGGTTATGAAACTCCAGATGTACGGCCCACAAATTTTATTTGGATTGATTTTGATAGGATATCTTACAGAGATCTCTCCTCTTTGGTGGGCTATGAGTCCTTTTGTTAATTTTTTCCTGTTTTTGTTTGCAGGTATATGAAAAAACATGAACACACATCGTACTTCAGACGGATCATTAAGCGGAAAAGTTCACCACGGTCCTTGTTATGGACGGTGAGTATGTTTATTGCTGTCATTGGATTAATCATTTATTTAAATATAAAATCAGGAGGAATGTAGGGAATGTCTGGTTTAGTTGAATGTGTTCCAAATTTCAGCGAAGGTCGAGATCAAGGCAAGGTTGCACTGATCACAGATGCCATCAAAGCGGTGAAGGATATTACTCTTCTAGATGTAGATCCTGGTCAGGATACAAACCGTACAGTCGTGACTTTTGTTGGACCCATTGAAGCTATAGAAGAAGCGGCATTTAGAGGAATTCAAAAAGCAGCAGAAGTTATCGATATGCGTCAGCAAAAGGGTGCACATCCACGGATGGGAGCCACAGATGTATGTCCCTTCGTACCTATAAGTAATGTGACCATTGAAGATTGTGTGGAATTATCCAAGCGTGTTGGTCATCGTGTGGGGGAAGAGCTGGGCATACCTGTTTATCTTTACGAGAATTCTGCACAAAAGAAAGAACGAAAGAGTTTACCAAACATTCGAGAAGGAGAATATGAAGCTTTCCCGGAAAAGCTGCAGAAACCAGAATGGAAACCGGATTTTGGTCCAGCTAAGTTCAATGCTGGCGCTGGCGCTACAGTTATAGGATGTAGAGAATTTCTAATTGCTTATAACATCAATTTGAACACCAGAGACACACGCCTGGCGACGGATATTGCCTTTGAGCTCAGGGAGAAGGGGAGATCCAAACGCATTCCACATTCCGTATCAAAAAATTTACTTGATGGAGAAATTATCCGCAATAAAGATGGAAGCCCCATGAAACAGAGCGGCAAATTTAAAGATGTAAAAGCAATTGGTTGGTACATGGATATTTATAACCGGGCACAGATCAGCATTAATTTCAATAATTATAAATCTTCTACCATCCATGATGTTTTTGATGAGGCATGTGCATTAGCAACGGAAAGGGGAATTCGGGTAACTGGAAGTGAACTTGTGGGATTGATCCCGCTGGAAGCATTGTTAATGGCAGGACGACATTATTTGAAGAAACAAAACCGTTCCACCGGTGTATCTGAAAAAATGATAGTGGAAACTGCTGCCCAGTCTCTTGGGTTAAATGATGTAGCTCCGTTCAACCCAAATGAGAAGATCATTGACTATGCTGTTCGAAATAAAACTGAGAAACACATTGATGTAGCCACTGAGGAATTTCTTGAAGAGGTCGGATCGAACAGCCCCGCACCGGGAGGAGGAAGTGTATCCGCTTTAGCCGGAAGTCTAGGCGCAGGGCTCACATCCATGGTGGCGGCACTGACTCATGAGAAAAAGGATTTTTTTGATAAGAAGCCCTTAATGGAGGAAATTGGTGATGAGGCTCAAAAAATTAAAGACAGGCTGTTGTTTTTAGTGGAGGAGGATACGAATGCTTTTAATAAAGTAATGGCTGCAATTCGTCTTCCCCAATCATCTCCTGAAGAAAAAACGACAAAAACGAAAGCTGTCCGGGAAGCAAACATTTATGCAATTAGAGTTCCCTGGGAAGTTGCTAAGCTTTCCTACAGGGTGATGGAACTTGCATTACAGTTGGTGAATGAAGGGAATCCAAATTCCGTAAGCGATGTAGGTGTTGCCGGAGAGGTTGGGATGGCTGCAATTCGCGGTGCCTGCTTGAATATCCTCATCAATCTTCCTGAGGTGCAAAGTGACGATCATTTTGTAAAGGATATGAATACAAAAATGGATGCTCTTATTCCAAAAGCTGAAAAACTCCAAAAGCAAATTCTCAAAGAAACTATCAATACAATCAATTCTTAAATGAAAGCACTTTTGGATTCCTCTTTAATTTTTTCAAATATTGAGTACCTTCCGGAATAAAAAAAGAAGTTAATTTGACAAAAATTCAAACATTATCAAAAGATCTGCGTAATAAAATTTCTGCTGGTGAAGTAGTAGAAAGACCGGCTTCGGTTGTAAAGGAACTTATGGAAAACAGCTTGGATGCCGGTGCGTCAGAGATCACCGTGGTGGTGGAAAAGGGAGGGCAACAACTCATTCAGGTAACTGATAATGGTGCCGGAATCAATTCGGTTGATATACCCAAGGCAATAGAGCGGTACAGCACAAGTAAAATTAAAAAATTGGATGACTTGTTCACTATAGATACATTTGGGTTCCGTGGAGAAGCACTTGCCAGTGTTGCATCTGTGTCAGAATTGGATATTGCTTCCTGCCAAGAAGGGAAAGAGGGGGCAGAGGTGAAAGTCCAGAATGGTGAATGTTCAGAAATCCGTCCTGCCCCAAGAGTGAGAGGTACCCAAATCACAGTACATAACTTATTCTATAATACCCCTGCCCGGAGAAAGTTTATGAAGTCACCTCGTACAGAACTTCGGAAAATTATCCAGACGATTAAGCGGATGGCTTTGTCACACCCGGAAGTGAATATTATTTTATCTGCTGATGAAAAAGAAGTGGTGAATGTACAGCCCGAGTCTCTTGAAGAACGGATCGCATCATTATTTGATCCTACCTATCAAGAGAATCTTTTATCTGTTCAATTACAAAAAGGGGATTATTCATTTTCAGGTTTTATAGGGAATCTGAATCTTGTCCGGTCACGCCCAGGAGACCAATATATTTTTTTGAATAGACGGTACATTAAGAATAGACTTTTGAATTCTGCGGTATACTCTGGATATCAATCCTTAACAAAACGTGGAGAGTTTCCATTCTTTGCACTGAATTTGGTTATCCCCCCTGATCAAATAGATGTAAACGTTCACCCCATGAAAATTGAAGTCCGATTTAAGGATGAATGGAGGGTTTACCATGTATTGAAATCTGGTATAACCGATTCTCTATCGGATGTGCTGGAGACTATTCCGTATTTTGAGAAAATGACTGGAGACTCCAATGTAAAGGAATCCAGCATTTCAACATCCAGAGTTGGTAGTGTCAAGCAGGAAATATTTCCATTTAATCGTCGTATTCCTGGACCGGTACAATCCTCTGCCCAACTTGAACGAGCAAAGAGTTATGCTTCCGAACTTGCGACACGGCAGGAATCTTCCAGCCGAATTGATGTGGAAAATATTTGGCAGGTACACAAGAAATATGTTGTGTCTGAGATTAGCAGCGGCCTTGTGATTATTGATCAACATGTTGCCCATGAACGAATCCTTTTTGAAGAAGCAATGAATACTTTTAATACAGGAGCCATGGCTTCACAGGCACTTCTTTTTCCTGAAAGTCTGGATTTCTCCCCCGATGAATACTCTGTTCTTTTGGAAGTATTACCTTTTCTTGAAAAGATTGGATTTCGTATGAAGGAAACAGAAAAATATAAAGTCGAATTAGAAGCGATACCCTCTGAAATGGGCTGGGGTAACGAACGACGTGTGATCAAGGATATTATTGACCATTATTTAAGCCATCAGAAGGAATATAGTTCAATGCAGGAAAATCTTGCAGCATCTTTTGCCTGTCATGCTGCTGTTAAAGCTGGAGATACGCTTTCAAAAGATGAGATGCAGGAATTGGTGAATCGTTTATTCGGGACAAAGCATCCTTACTATTGTCCCCATGGCCGCCCGATTATCGTACAACTTTCACTTGATGAATTGGATAAACGGTTTGAAAGAGAATAGGAAATACTGCATTCAATTGATCTGAATCATCTATCAGTAATATACATTCACAAACGCCTGCTCTTATTATTATTGGTCCCACTTCCTGTGGGAAATCTGACCTTGCTGTTGAAATCGCCGGAAGAGTAGACGGAGAAGTGATTGGTCTGGACTCGCGCCAGATATATAGTGGAATGGAAATTGGTACTGCCCAACCCACAAAAAAGGAACAGGATGCAATTCCCCATCATCTTATTGGTGTTCGTTCTCCTGAAGAACCGATAACCTCAGGTGAATATGCGAAACTGATTACAGCTACAGTGAGGGATGTTCGGAAACGTGGGAAAGAGCCAATAATCTGCGGGGGATCAGGTTTATATTATAGAGCAATCACTAAGGGAATTTTTAAAGGCAGTGTTAGTAACCTTAAAGTACGTGAACAACTCGAAAAAGAGTATGATGAAGAAGGAGGAAGCGTTCTATTAGGAAAGCTACAGAGCGTGGATCCTGATTATGCGAAAATTGTTCATCCAAACAATCGCAGGAGACTGGTGCGGGCGCTTGAAATCTACAAAGCCACGGGGAAACCACCCTCTATCCACTTTAAGAAGCAGAAAAGATCTGGAGAAAAAGGCCTGGACAAATTTACAGTTTTTCTAACCTGTTTTATTGATGAATTGGAAAAACGAATTCGACAGCGAACAAAAATAATGTTAAGTAATGGATGGATAGAGGAAGTACAGAACCTTCAACTGAAGTTCCAAAATAAACTGTTACATCCACTAGACTCTATTGGTTACCGGCAGATAATTGCTTATTTGAACAATAAATTATCCTATGAAAAAATGGTGGAAGATATTAATCTGCGTACACGCCAGTATGCAAAAAGGCAATTACAGTGGTTCAGTAAGGAATCGTCCGACATGAAAATTGAATTGTCGGGAGATTTTAAAAAATCTGATATCGCAGCTCGAGTTATTCGCAGTTGGCAAGGTTAGACCCCCAGCCATTTTTATTATACAACGTTTTTATTTTTCTTTTTAACTATTTTCCCTATTTATTGTATGTTCCGGATCGAATTAGCCCTTTAATCCATTCCAGTGAGAAGGAAAGGGAGCAATTGAGAACCTCCGTTCATACGGTTCCAGAAAACTGGAATGATTCATGCGGAGGTTTTTTTATTGCCTCCAGCTGGAAAGGGAAGAAAATACACAATTGATCATGGTAAGTTAATTATGGTGAAAGCAAAACAGGTTTTAGACGCCAAATCAATACAAAGTATTGTAACACGTTTGTCTCATGAAATTGTTGAAAAGAATCATAATTCTACCGAACTTACTCTAATAGGGATCCAAACCCGTGGAGGACCTTTGGCAAAGAGGATTCAGGCCTTAATTCATAAACACTCAGGTGTGGAAGTTTCCTTGGGATTGGTAGACATAACCTTTCATCGGGATGACTTTAGGGACCGATTGGTGGTTCCACAGGTGAAAGGGACTGATTTACCTGATTCCATTGATGATAGAATTGTCATTTTGGTGGATGATGTGCTTTATACAGGAAGAACGGTTCGTGCAGCAATCGAAGTTTTGCTTTCTTATGGAAGACCTGGGGAAATACAGTTGGGGGTATTGGTTGATAGAGGACATCGGGAGATGCCCATTAAGGCAGATTTTGTTGGAAAGAATATTCCCACTCAAGACGGTGAACATGTGGAAGTTCTTTTAAAGGAAGTGGATGGAAAAGATTCTGCAGAATTGAGGTCTTATGAAAGGGATTCTTGATGCTCCAGCATAAACACCTTTTAGGTCTGGAAGGATATCCTTCCGAGGATATTCAGACTATTATTGATACAGCTTTTGGATTTCGGAAAGTGCTGGAACGTCCAATTAAAAAAGTACCATCTTTGCAAGGGAAAACAGTAGTAAATCTTTTTTTTGAAATGTCTACACGTACCAGAATCAGTTTTGAATTAGCGCAAAAACGCATGAGCGCTGATACAGTTGCTTTTTCGGCTACTTCAAGCAGCTTGAACAAAGGTGAGAGTTTCAAAGATACCGTTCAAAATATCGAGGCCATGAAGATCGATGCTGTTATTTTGAGACACCCTGCATCAGGTGCACCCCGGCATTTAACCAAATTTGTGGATGCAGTAGTGATCAATGCAGGAGATGGGACGCACGAACACCCTACCCAGGCTATTTTGGATATGATGAGCCTTCAGGAACAGTTTAATAACTTAGAGGGACTGAAAGTGGGAATAATTGGTGATATTTCCCATAGCAGGGTTGCGTTAAGTAATATTTTTGGATTGACTACCATGGGTGCAGATGTGATGATCTGTGGCCCTTCAACACTCATACCACCCCATATCGAAAAACTTGGTGTAAAGGTCAGTTATGATATGGATGAAGTAATTGATTGGGCCGATGCTGTTAATATACTCCGAATTCAATTGGAACGAATGGGTACCGGCTTATACCCTTCTATACGGGAGTATAGAGAATTATTCGGCCTTTCCGTAGAACGAATAAAAAGACACAGTAAGGATCTTGTAGTAATGCACCCGGGACCCATGAATAGGGGAACGGAAATTGACAGTGCGGTGGCGGATAGTGACAGAGCAATTATTCTTGATCAGGTTTTAAACGGTGTTGCTTCCCGGATGGCAATCCTGTATTTATTGCTAGGCGGGAAAACAGAAGAAAATTGATTTAGTAAAGAATAATGCGAAGTAAAAAACAGCCGAGAGAACTCCTGCTAAAAGGTGGCACTGTTGTAGATCCATTTCGAAAAGAAAAATATGTTGGAGATGTCTTTATTAAGAATGGTAAGATTCAGAAAGTTGGTGATGTAAACTATAAATCTTCTATGACCCAGGTTGATTGTTCCGGTTTGATTGTGACGCACGGATTTTGTGATATTCATGTTCATTTTCGAGAACCTGGGAGGGAAGATAAAGAAAGCCTTGCTACTGGATCACAAGCGGCTCTCGCAGGAGGATTTACACGTGTTTGTGTTATGCCAAATACCAATCCCCCTCTTGACACTCCAGAATCGATTCGTTTTATTGTAGAAAAAGCAGAGACATTACCCATTCATATTCATCCTATTGGTTCCATTACCAAGGGACAGAAAGGCAAAGAAATTTGTGAGATGGTCGCAATGAGAAATGAAGGCGCAGTTGCTTTTAGTGATGATGGCATACCTGTCTCAGATGGAGAAATTATGCGGCTTGCTTTAGAGTATGCAGGAATGATTGGAGTACCAATTATCAATCATGCTGAAGATTGTTGCATCCGTAAGAATGGTGTTATGAACGAAGGAGAAATATCAACTCGAATGGGATTAACTGGGAATCCGGATATTGCCGAATCAACTATGGTGAACCGCGATTTAGAACTTGCACAGTTAGCAGGCTCAGTTCTTCATGTTCCTCATGTCAGCACGGCTAAAGCCATGAATCATATTCGAAGAATGAAAAAAGAAAATAAACACCTTTCGGCTGAAGTGACCCCACACCATCTGTATTTCAATGATGAAGCTCTCGTTGAATATGATACAAATTTGAAGGTTGCTCCACCCATAAGAACAGAACATGACCGTCGAGCACTCATAAAAGCTTTAAAAGATGATGTAATCGATTGTATTGCTACTGATCATGCCCCTCATACTATTGAAGAAAAAGAGAGAACTTTTGATCTGGCTCCCTTTGGAATGATTGGGCTTGAGAGTTGTTTTGGTGTGGTTTATCAGACATTAGTGAAAGAGTCAGGGATGACACTTGGAGAATTGATTCCGAAGTTGACCGTAAATCCAAGAGTGGTGATGGGGTTCCAGCCTGATTTGTTCAAACCTGGAATTCAGGCAGAGATTTCTGTGATTGATACAGAGAAGGAATGGGTATTTAAAAAATCGTCCATTCAATCCCGTTCTGGCAACAGTCCTTTCCTTGGTAAAAAACTAACAGGGAAAATTCAGTTTATTCTTTCGAAAGGAATTATTACTGAAATAACCTGATCCTATCTCTTTTCTTTAATGAGGTTAGCTTATTTTATCTACTATAATTTGTATTGAATAAATGTTGACAATGATTGGAGAGTTATACTACCTTCACCAACTTTTACCGAAGTGAAAATTTATGAGAACAAAGTCAGTCAATAAATCAGAAATAAACCACGATTGGTGGGTGGCCGATGCAGAAGGTCAAACCCTTGGACGATTTGCGAGTCAAATTGCCCAGGTTTTAAGAGGGAAACATAAACCCCAATTTACACCTCATATGGATATGGGTGATTATGTCATTGTTGTCAATGCGGAAAAGATTAGGGTATCGGGAAATAAGGAAATAGATAAAATGTATTTTAAGCATTCTGGTTATCCAGGTGGAGGCTCAACAAAAAATTTAAAATTTATGAGAAAAACTTACCCAGAAAGAGTAATAGAAAATGCTATCCGGGGAATGCTGCCTCACAATCGTTTAGGCAGTAAACTTTTTAAGCATCTTAAGGTTTTTGCAGGCCAGGATCATCTGCACCATGCCCAGCAACCTAAAAAACTTGAAATGTAAATGAATAAAGAAACTTATCAAGGAACTGGAAGAAGAAAAAGTTCAATTGCCCGTGTCTTTCTTAATCCTGGGAAGGGATCTTTTTTAATCAATGGTAAAGAATATAAAAAGTACCTTTGCCGTGAAAGCTTAGCAATCCTTGTGAATCAACCTCTAAACACGATTGATTGCATTGATGATTATGATATTACTGTCACTGTGAGGGGAGGGGGGCTCACCGGACAAGCTGGTGCTGTTCGATTAGGTATATCCCGTGCGCTTTTACAAGCAAACAAAAACCATCGTAGTTTATTGAAAACTGCTGGTTATCTCACAAGAGATTCCCGTCGGGTGGAGCGGAAAAAATATGGTCAGCCCGGGGCCCGCAAGAAATTTCAATTTTCAAAAAGATAATTTTATGGCGCGGATTAGTTTTGATGATTTATTAAGTATAGGTGCTCACTTTGGACATGTAGTCCGAAAGTGGAATCCAAATTTCCAGCCTTATGTTCTCATGGAAAAAAATGGTGTTCACATTATTAATCTTGAGGAAACACTGAAAAATCTTGAGAAAGCACTCCATTTTATCACAGACGTGATTTCTCGTAATGGCGAAATTCTATTTGTTGGTACAAAAAAGCAGGCAAAAGATATTATTCAACAGGAAGCTGATCGATGCGGAATGTTTTATGTGGTTGAGCGCTGGCTTGGTGGGACACTTACAAATTTTTCTACAATTAAGAAAAGTATCAAGCGTCTTCAACTTCTGGAAAAAGAAGGATCAAGTATTTATGAAAATCTGACCAAGAAAGAATTACAAATGCTTAACCGCGAGAGAATCAAGTTATCTGATCAGCATCGTGGGATCAAGGATATGCGGCGCCTCCCTGATGCAGTTATTGTTGTGGATGCATTTTTTGAGTCTATTGCTATCAAAGAAGCAAATTTGCTGGAAATCCCAGTAATTGCTATAGTGGATTCTAACACAGATCCTAGGGAAATTGATTATCCGATTCCGGCAAATGACGATTCTATCCGAACAATCCAATTAATCATATCTACTCTGACTGATGCTGTGATTGAAGCAAGGACAAAGGATGATGCTGTAGAAGATACTAAATTGGATTCCGAACAGTCAGATTCCAAGGGAGATAAGTCTGAAATAAAGGAAGAACAATTATCCGAAGAGACAAAGATAGAAACTGTCGCAGAGGAGCTGGAAGTAAATACTGAAGAATTTGATAGCCCGACAGAAAAAGCTGCTAAGAAAAAATCAGTCAAAGCGAAAACTACCCTAGGGACTGATTCTGAAGAAAAGAAGACAAAAGGAAATAAGGATAGCCAGAAGAAACCTGCTGTAACAGAAGAGGAAGAGAATTAGTTTGTTATGAGTGTTGATGCAAAAAAAGTAAAACATCTTCGTGATAAGACAGGAGCTGGTATGATGGATTGTAAAAAGGCACTTGTTGAGTCTTCTGGGGATATGGAGAAAGCAGTTGATTATCTAAGAAAAACTGGAATCACAAAAGCAGAGAAAAAGAGTGCCCGCATAGCTAAAGAAGGGTTGATTTATTCATATATTCATCAAGGTAATCGTCTTGGTGTTCTTCTCGATATAGGATGTGAAACTGATTTTGTTGCCAAGACAGAAGGATTCAAAGATATTGCTCACAATATTTCCATGCAGATTGCGGCTACAAATCCTATTGCGATCAGGCGTGAGGACGTAGACCCGGAACTGACTGATAGAGAAAAGAGTATTTATCATGAGCAGGCAAAATCTTCCGGGAAACCCGAAGAAATTATAGACAAAATTGTAGAGGGAAAATTGAATAAATTCTTTCAGGATAATTGTTTGCTGGAGCAGACTTTTATTAAGGATTCCGAGAAAAACATTCAAGATCTAATAAATGAAATAATTGTTACATTAGGTGAAAACATCAGTGTGAATCGATTTACACGATTCGCAATTGGTGAAGACACCTGATCTCCTTAAAAAATCCCAATATGGACAAACCTGTTTACAGGCGAATTCTTCTGAAATTGAGTGGAGAAATCCTTGCAGGAGAGGATGGTTTTGGCATTAACCCGGAACGCGCTGATTATCTTGCAAAAGAAGTCAAGTCAATTTATGATCTTGGACTTTCCATTGGATTGATTATCGGTGCAGGGAATATTTTCCGGGGTATTCAGGCTGAAAGCAGAGGAATGGGAAGAGTAACAGGGGATTATCTTGGAATGATGGCTACCATCATGAATGCTATCGCACTTCAGGATGCCCTTGAAAAACTTGATTGTTCCACTCGAGCACTTTCCGCAATCAGCGTGACTCAAATTGCTGAACCTTATATTCGTAGACGGGCTATACGCCATCTTGAGAAAGGAAGAATTGTTATCGTTGCCGGTGGAACCGGGAATCCCTATTTCAGCACGGATACAGCAGCAGCACTTCGAGCGACGGAGTTAAATGCTGAAATTGTGTTAAAGGGAACAAAAGTAGATGGTGTATACGATAAAGATCCCATGAAATATCCTGATGCTGTGAAATATGATTCTATTCTTTTTAAAGAAGTTTTAACTAAAAATCTTCGTGTGATGGATATGACAGCAATTACCCTTTGTAGTGAAAATTCTCTACCTATAATAGTATTTAACATCAATCAATCTGGAGGCTTGAAAAAAATTGTTTTAGGCGGTAAACTTGGTACGTTAGTCACGGAGTAAATAGATATGATTGAAAATATTTTAAAAGATGCTGAACATCGTATGGATCAAACTCTTGTCCATACACGAATGGAGTTAGGGAAGGTTCGAACAGGACGTGCAAATCCAGAACTTCTTGATGGCATCCAGGTGAGCTACTACGGAACAATGACACCGTTAAATCAGGTGGCAAATATATCACTTCCGAATCCACAGACAATGTCTATCCTGCCCTATGAAAAAGCATTGATCCCTGATATTGAAAAAGCGATCCTCGAGAGCAATATTGGATTGACACCCAGCAATAACGGTAATGCTGTCATAGTTCCTATACCCCAATTATCTGAGGAGAGGAGAAAGGAACTTATCAGATATGTTCATGATTTGGTGGAAGAGGGAAGAGTTTCTGTTCGGAATGTTCGCAAGGATGCAAACCACCAACTGAAAGCTCTCCAAACTGGGGAGCATATATCAGAAGATGAAATCAGGCGAGCGGAAAATGATATTCAGACAATGACGGACAGACATATCAATGAATTGAAAACAATACAGGAACAAAAAGAAAAAGAAATCATGAAAGTATAGTTCTTTCCCCTTCGCGGGCGACTTCTTTAGAAGGGTTAATTTAGAATTAAATATATAAAGTTTTTAATCGCATTTAGAAAATCCACAGCCCGTACAAGTCACGCATCCTGATTGAAACTGAACGGGGCCACCACAGTCTGGACATGAAGAAATATTTTTTACTGTATAGTCTTGTATACTCTTACCGTGTGTTTCAGCTTCATTAGCAATGGTAAAATGTGTAAATTTTGGTTCGTCTTTGGATTTTTCCGTTGTGCGATTTTTTAGATAGTCATCCAATGCTTTCCCAATAGCATCAGGAGTAGAAAGTATAAGTCGTCCATCTTCCCATGTGGGGTTTGGGCCACTAATTCCTTTTAATTGCTTCACAATAGATTCAGGATTGATTCCTGATCGTAAAGCTAGAGAAATAAGTCGGCTAATTGCCTCAGATTGTGCAGCTGCATTTCCACCGGCTTTACCAATAGCAGTAAATACTTCACAAAGGCCATGTTCATCTTCATTGACAGTAATGTACAATGTTCCTTCCCCTGTACGAATTCTCCGGGTTCTTCCTAAGGTTGTAGTAGGTCTGAATCGAGGTTCAGCTCTCACACCGATTTTTTCGGCTGATTTATTCGTGGTTGATTCTTGTATTTCTTTTTCTTCATTCGTTTTTACATCTGTGATGAGTACGCCTTCACGTGCGCCCTCCCGGTAAACAGTAATTCCCTTTAATCCTGCTTTATAAGCAGTCATATAAATATCTGCAACAGTTTCAACTGAAACGTCTCCAGGTAGGTTTACGGTTGAAGAGATAGAACTGTCAATATACTTTTGGATGACCCCTTGCATTTTTACGCGAAAATAGGGATCAATGTTATGAGCAGTGATAACATAGTCAGGGAGGTTCTCATCATTTCCAAAGAGTTTTTCAATTATGGGGTGATATACTTTATATTCTTTATACAGTTTACCATTACCTTTATTTTTCTTTACTCGCCGTCTGTAAGAAGTATCAAAAATCGGTTCGATCCCTGAGGAAACTCTGGCAACAATGGCCCCACTTCCAGTTGGAGCTACAGTTGTGAGAGTGCTATTTCGGACACCGTGTTTTTGAATCTGGTCTCGAAGGTTCTTAGGAAGATTTTTGATAAATTTACTTTTGCTATACCCAGACCAGTCAAAATTTGGGAATGCGCCCTTTTCTTTCGCCAATTCTATACTGGTTTCATAAGCAGTATCTCGGAAAATTTGCATAATCTGATCCACGGTCTGAATCGCATCCTCACTATCGTACTTAATATTCATTTTTACCAACATATCAGCCAGGCCAAGAATTCCGAGTCCAACTCTACGATCATTCTTAGCATTAGCTTTTTGTGATGCCAAGGCGTGCCTTTTCATGTTGTAATCGACAACATTATCTAAAAAGCGGAATCCCATAGAGACAGTTTCTTTAAATTTGTCAATGGTGAAATTTTTATTATTATCTACAAACCTTTCAAGATTAATAGCGCCAAGATTACAACATCCGCCCTCTGGTAATGGTTGTTCAGCGCAAGGATTTGTTGATACTAAAGGACTACAATATTCTGCATTGTGATAATCTTTCATTGTGTCCCAAAAGAGGAGTCCTGGCTCCGCACTGTTATGTGCATGATGGGTTATCTTATCCCATAAATCTCGTGCTTTAACAGTTTTGTATGCCGTATTCTTCCACATGAGTTCAAAATCGTCATTCTGTTCTACTGCTTGTAAAAATTTATGTGTTAACAGAACAGAAATATTGGAGTATTTAACCATATTTATATCACCTGTTTTGATGGCGATAAATTTTTCGATATCAGGATGATCTACCCGGAGTGTTTGCATATTGGCACCCCGTCTTCCATGCTGAGCAATTGTATTTGTATTCTCGCTGAACAGGTTCATGAATCCCGTTGGTCCGCATGATTCCCCTCCCGTTCCATGGATCGCTTCGCCTTCAGGTCTCAAAAGTGAGAGATCATGGCCACACCCACCACCATATTTATAGGTAAGAGCTTCGTCGTTAATAGCGGAATAGATTGCATTTATGGAATCGTCCTTAATAGCAACAACATAACAATTATTTAATGTTGTTGTAATATCCTCCCGGCCTGCTCCATGCATAATACGACCACCTGGGACAAATCTAAAATCTTCAAGTATAGAAAAGAAATTTTTCTCCCATTTATCTTGAAGCTGTTTCGTTTTCTCAACGGAGGAAATGCTTTTCGCTTGACGGGTCCATAATTCCCAGGGATGTTGTTCCCAGGGGGCTAAATACTTATTCTTCAAGACATCCATACCAAGGGTATCTTTTCCATAATAATTGTTTATTTGAAATTCAGTGGGTAATTCACCATCTGACTTAGTCAATGGTTCTGAATCTATCTTGACGTTGAGGAGAGCTTCCGGAACTTTTGGATCTGGTGCTTTGGATCTAACTTTTGTAGAGGTAAAATCTAGTTCTATTGCTTCGGCCATTTCCGTTTTTCTGTACTAATTTTTCATTCAGCAGACGAAATCGGCAAGTGAAAAAATACCGTAAAGCAAGGAAGTATGTTATAAATTGTCGGGTTGGCGATTCAAATCTATCTATAAGTAAATTAACAGGCAAATAGAAATATTGGTTTGAAGTGGTTTTTTTGAAAATTCTCCAAAATATTGATTTGGTTTTTGTTGAGCAAAACACATAATAATAAAAACATTTTATTCATTTAACTAGCTGTATAAATATAGTTAAAACATATTTGGAAAAGGGATTCTCATAGCATTGTTTATCGGATTTATTGATAGTCTTTTATAGTTACGCTTGAGTTTTTATTAATGAAGATTTCCTAACTGTCCAGTAAACCCAGGTCAACGCTACTATGGATGAAACAACCGTTGAGATCATCATGGAATACCAGATCCATTCCAGAGGTCGACCTTGAAAAAAAATAAAAAATGTTGCTAATGGAGACGATACAAGCAATACACGAATGGACGTAATGATTAGCAAAGGCATTCCAAGACCAAAGCCCTGGAGAATACGACCACAAGGCATGGCCGTCGCAACCAATGGATAAATGATGGACATAAGTCTTAAATATTTGACCGCTGTATTTTGGATATAAATATCCTTAGTAAAACCCACGATCAATTGTGGTGCATAAGCATATACAATAATAGAAATAACCACCGTGATCATGAATGACCTGGTTAATCCATATTTAATAATATATTTTACTTTGTCCATTTCCTGCGCACCATGAAACATGCCCACCAAAGTTGTTAATCCAAATGCTATGGACATAATGGGTAGAAAAATGACCATATCAATGCGTCCTCCTACCTGGTACGCAGCCACGGCATCAGTGGAAAAATGAACAAGAATCCTGTTAAACACCAACTGTCCAATAGACATGATCACCATGGATATGGAAGCAGGAAAACCAACTTTAATAATATCTTTCATAATAAAAGAAGATGGTTTGAAATCCTTTAAACGAAAGGTAATATAGGAATGCTCTTTGACGAACAACATATAAACAAAAATAATAAAAACGATTATCTGGCTAATAACAGTTGCCCATGCTGCCCCAGGGACACCAAACTCAAGTGTAAAAATAAAAATTGGGTCCAGTATAATATTCAGTACAGTTCCTAACGCGGCTACTGTCATTGGAAATTTGGTATCCCCTTCCCCGGTCAGGATGGAACGAAAGAAGGCAGACAGAACCATAAAGGGTAACCCAATGCAAATAACTCTGAGATAAGACCAGCTTAAGTCAGCCACATTCGGAGTTGCGCCAATACTGATTAAAATTGGTTTGCCGTATATCAACCCGACAGTTGTTAATACAACACTGATACCTAAACCCAGAACCACTGCATGTTCTGCGCTGTTATCAGCGCTGATTTTATCTTTTGCACCAATGAATCGGGCTATGGAAGCAGTAACGCCAGCACCCAGTCCAAATGTCAACCCCAGAACAAAAAAGAATAAGGGCATGTTAAAAGCCACAGCCGCAATGGCATCGCCGCTCAACCGGCCGATAAATATCATATCAACAATAGTATAAATTGTTTGGATGCCCATTCCGGCCATGACCGGAATAGCTAATTTCCATAAACCCTTTGCAGGGTTGGATAAATATTCTTCTAGTCTAGATTCGCCCATACGAAGCGCCGAATTTATATTAAATAGTCTAGGCGATTAATGCTTATTTCCTGCGACAGCAGGAAGCTCATAAAAAACCGGAAGGTGCGTTGCATCCGCATTCAGTTTTCCAATGGTAACTTTATCCTTGAACTCTTCAGCCAATTAATCGATTACGGGACCGATGGTCCTACATGTGCCATACTCTAGGTAGCCAGATATAAATCAAGGTCAATTCAATTTGATTGTCAACAGTTCCCTGCCAATTTTCATCTGTGTATGTTTTTACGAAATCGTTCATGTTAATTCCTGTCTTTTTCTCTTTAGATGAAAAAGATCAGAAATGGCTATACATTAATTGAAGCAAAGGGCCAGAGGATTGGAATTAACCAGGTTGCCATGCACCATAATACAATTGCCAGAGGCAATCCCACGCGCACATAATCAGTAAACTTATATCCGCCGGGGCCATAAACCATTAAATTTGTCTGGTAACCAATGGGTGTAATGAATGATGCAGAAGCTGCAAAACATACTGCAAATACGAATGTCCGAGGCTCTAATCCCATCTGCTGAGCAGCAGAAATAGCGATAGGTGTCATAATAATAGCTGTGGCGGCGTTGGATGTCATTTCCGTTAGAATTATTGTAACCAGGTACACTAAAGACAGCATAATCGTTGGACGGATGAGTGGATTAAATGCATTTGCAATATCGTTTAATACTGTTCCAATCCAAAAAGCAGTTCCGCTTTTTTGAATAACAATTCCCAAAGGAATTAAAGCAGCGATCAACACGATTACCTGCCAATTAATACTCTGATAAGCTTCATTTGCTGTAACAACTCTGATGACTAAAAGAAATATGGCGCCAACCAATGCTCCTTTCAGAATAGGAACAATTCCTAGTGCAGCTAGGATAACTGCGCCAAATATCACTGCGACGCTTACCCACCAATATTTATGTTTTTGCAGTGTTGCTTCAATTTCACCCAGAACAATAAAATCACCAGAATCAGAAAGCTCTTTAATTTTTTCAATTGGTCCATAGATGAGCAGTGTATCAAATGCTTGAAGAACAACATGGGCAATTTTCTTTCTGAGGATCTCTCCTTCCCGCCTGATTGCTAAAATGAAACTACCAAAACGCCGGCGGAAATTAATTTCCATTAAACTTTTACCTACCAAATCTGTCTGATTTGTTATCAGACATTCTACCAGAGTATTATCATCATGGATTAATTCATCCTGGGTCAATTTTTCATCAGTCAGCATTGTGACTTTTTCTACTTCCTTCATGCGTAAAAAGTTTTCAAGAGAACCCCGGACAAATAAAATATCTTCTGGATAAATAATTGTATCCCGAATATTTTTACTGATCAGTTTACCATCTCTTAATATATCCAAAACCGTGATATCGTAATTCTTATTTACGGCCCTTTCCTTGCAAGTACGCCCAACAAGAGGGGATTCTTCACTCACTTTTAATTCAGTCAAATAACCACCCATGTGATAGCTTTTGGTTAAACTGGACGTTACAGTTCTGGATGGTATTAAAAATGGAACGGCTATTAATAAATATGCCATACCAATAACGAGCATAACCAATCCGAATTTTGCAAACTCAAACATTCCCAAGGGTGGTGATGAAGATATGGTATTGACATAAATTGAATTCACAAGGAGGTTTGTGGATGTACCTACTAAAGTAAGTGTACCTCCAATGATGGCGATATAACTCAACGGCATAAGCAATTTAGATGGACTTAAATTATACTTTTGAGCAAGACGAATTGTCAATGGAATAAAGATAGCTACGATAGCCGTATTATTAACAAAGGCTGAAGCCAAGGCAACCGATATTAAAAAAACAAACAAACCAAGGAATCGAGACCGTTCAGTGAGTTTATTCAGACGAATTATCATATATTCCAATATTCCTGATTTTTGTAAGGAATGGCTTAATACAAATAACAATGCAATGGTGATCACGGCTGGATTTGCAAATCCGCTTATGGCTTCTTCCGGTGAGATATAGCCTAATACCAATACAATTGCTAGTATTGACAATGCTGTTACATCCAGTGGAAGTAGCTCTGTCACGAACAGAATAAACATTAGGGTAATTACACCCAGAACTATGGCAATTTCAGGAGTCATATGTTAACTATTATTCTCAACGATTGTTTTCTGATGATATTTTCAGGGTCACTTATTGGATTTTTTTATTATTATAATATTGCTGTTTCATCAACTTTGTCAATTTGGTTTGGTTTTAGATATTTTTTCGCATACTTCTTATAGATTCCTTCTTTCACAAAAATTTTAAATAAATCTTTATCAATATGGTGATCTTTCTTCATAAAACCCATAATTCGCATTGCTTCTGAAAGTTTTTTCCCCTCCTTATAAGGTCGGTCAGCAGCGGTTAATGCTTCGTAAATATCAGCGATTGCCATTATTTTGGCCTGTGGAGACATTTGATTTTCAGTCAGTCCCTGCGGATATCCCGTACCGTCTAATTTTTCATGATGACCACCAGCAAGCTCGGGTACATCTTTTAATCGATCGGGATATGGTAGTTGCTCCAACATATTAATAGTAATGGAAATATGATCATTAATTATTTCCCGTTCTTCGGGAAGCAGAGTTCCTTTGGGAATGTTTAAGTTTCGTACTTCGTTTTTTGATAGAAAGGGTTTTTTTTTGCCTTTTTCTTTAAAAGGATATTTTGCAATCTGTATTACCCGTTCCTGAAATTCTTCACGCATAAATTCACCACCAATATTACATCGCTCAAGAAATGTTTCATCTTCATCCAATTGATTCATTTGTCTTTGATATTCATCCTTGAGTTTTACTAAGATGATTTTATCATTTTTTTTCAACTTATATTTTTTCTTTAAAAATTCAATCTCTTTATCACGACGGAGAATCTCAAACTTTTTTTTGATAACATCAACTCGGTCATAAATTGTCTCCAGTTTTGTTCCTTTATCCACGATATAGGTAGGTGTGGCTACTTTACCACAATCATGAAGCCAGGCAGCAATATGCAATTCATATCGTTCATCCGGAGTCATTTTGAAATCCTTATATTTCCCGTATGTACTTTTTTCTACGGCATTTGCAAGCATCATTGTAATCTCCGGGACACGACTGCAATGTCCCCCGGTGTACGCAGATTTTTTATCGATAGCGGTTGCAATTAGTTTAATGAACGATTCAAAAAGAACCTCTAATTCTCTAATTAAATTTTTGTTTGTGATTGCAATAGCAGCTTGACTGGAAAGACTTTCAATCATTTTTATCGAGGTAGAAAATGAAACGATTTCACCTGTCTTTGGATTTTTAGAATTCAATAACTGAAGAACACCAATAATGTTATCTTCATGGTTTTTCATTGGCACCGTTAAAAACGATTTTGAACGGTATTCATATTTTTTATCCCACCCTTTTGTACCGGAAAAATCAAATCCTTTCTCTTTATAAGCATCCTTAATATTTACTGTATTTCCGGTCAATGCGGCATAGGCTGATACATTCTTGTGATTTGGTTTATTTGTTTCTGGATTGTACAACTTAACCGGGTATATGGTATCCGGAATAGGTTCAGCGGATGTCCCTCCATAATGAATTCCTAAGGAGTCTGTCATCATTATTTCGAATTTTAAGCGATTATCATCGGTTATCATATATATTGTCCCACCGTCTGCTGAGGAAATTCTTTTGGCCTCAAGAAGAATTGTTTCTAATAATTTTCCCATATCTTTTTCCTTTGAGAGTGCAACTCCAATTTCAGATAGATTTTTAATCTGACCTTCAAGTTCGTCAATATATTTTTTGATCCCAGAAGGTGTGGTTTTTAGTAATTCAGTGATTTCTTGTTGAGTAAGAGAAAAAGCAGATTCTTTTTTATTTTTCATTGGTTAACCTAAATTGGTTTATTATGTTAAAGTAATAAAGTGGAATGAATATTTTTTACGAGAACTTAAGATAAAGAATTAAAAGAGATGAAGGAAAACCATTTCCTCTAATATTAGAATTTTACTGATTAGGTATCGAGAAGTTTTCTTGAAATATCTTAATTTCCGATGATGAGAAATTTATCTTGTTCGTATATAAATAGTGTCATAGAAAAAGCAAAATCTTCATCACCGGATGAAGCATTACTTTTTACCATTGCACAGAAATTGTTAGAGGGAAACTACCCTCCCGAAACGGTTCATTCCTTTCTCAAAGCTGGCCATCTTCCTCTGGTGAATAAGACTTTTTATAAGTCAGATAAAAAGGAAATGTGGATTGAATTGTTAATCAGTTTAACGAGGCAATCTAATTTTCATGTAGGTAATTTGATAATGCAGCGAGTAGGAACCTATCCCCAAAAAGCATTGTTTCAAATTGTTGAAGGGAAAGATGTTGTAACTATTACATATAAACAAGCTTGGAAATACATTTGGGGAATTGCCAAATCTCTTTCCAAATCAACCGATGGCTTCTCTCATCCAGTTATCGGTATTTTGACAACAAATTCTTTATATGGAGCCTTATTAGATTTAGCCTGTCTTTCTTTCAATTTTCGTGTAGTTCCTGTCCCAATCAATCTTTCCAAAACGGATTTGAATTACATACTTGACCATGCAGGGATTACACATCTTTTTATTGGTGGGGCCGAACCACACAATCTTTTTAATCAGCTCCGAGGTAATTCAGGAGTTTTATCAGTAACCCAACTTCCCGATATGCACTCACTTGATTTCCCATCCCAAACATGGGAAGAATTTTTGTCAATTGGTAAAAACGTGCCTCAAGACATACTTGAAAACCGATTAAATACAACTGAAAATGATGGAGTGTCAACTGTTATGTATACATCGGGTACAACAGCGAATCCGAAGGGCATTATTTTCACTCAAATGAATATAATTTCCAAACGGTTTTCCCGGGCACTCGCATTACCGGATTTATCAAATAATGATATTTTTCTTTCCTATTTACCCCTCTATCATACGTTTGGTCGGTACCTGGAAATGATTGGGACAATTTTCTGGGGCGCTACATATGCCTTTGCTGAATCTCCTGCTTACAAAACTCTTTTGAAGAATTTTTCGGTTGTCCAGCCTACAGTCTTCATTAGTATTCCGAAACGATGGATTCAACTATACGAACAAATCAATAATCAAACTCAACATGATCAATTACCACCCGAAAAGATAAAAACAGTTTTGAAAAAATTAACTGGAGGAAAGCTTAAACTAGGACTTTCGGCAGCCGGATATCTTGATCCTGACATTTTTGAATTTTATCAGAAAAATGGTATTTATCTTTTGAGTGGTTATGGAATGACAGAAGCAACTGGAGGAATCACAATGACACCGGTTGACGAGTATCTTCGGGATTCTGTAGGTAAGCCGCTTCCCGGGATTGAAACCGAAATTACTGAAGATGGTGAACTTTTAATTTGTGGATCATATGTTTCTCCAGGTTATTTTGGAGAAATTATTTCCACCGATTATTCCGACAATTGGTTCCACACTGGTGATATTTTCAAACGTAAAAAAGGCCATCTCTTCATCATTGGCAGAAAAAAGGAAATATATAAAAACAATAGGGGACAAACCATCTCTCCCCAAAAGATTGAAAATCTTTTTCAGGATTTTGACACAATAAAATCAGTTTTTCTTGTCGGAGATGGACGAGAGCACAATACCGTTCTACTTTACCCAAAGTATGAACAAATTCCTTTGGAAATACAGAAAAATTCAAAACAGGAATTTCGCGACTATTTTGGTTCTCTGGTGCAATCAGTTAACAGTTTTCTTGCCCCGTATGAACGGATTGTGAATTTTGCCATCATTCAACGGGATTTTTCAGAAGAGTACGGTGAACTAACCCGTAAAGAAACATATAAACGAAATATTATCCTGAAAAATTTCGTAGAAATTATTGATCCAATGTACGAAAAAATTTACACCAGTCTTATGTGTAAAGGATTTGAAATCCGCATACCAAACTGGTTAATACGAGAAAAAGGAGTAATCCCATCTGATATACACTGGGACGGAAAAACTGTATCTATCCGGAATGAGACGAAGTCACTTGTAATACGACCGAATTCCGGGATATTTCAGATTGGCGACTTTTCTTATATAACTAGTAAAGAATATGTAGATTTGGAAACGCTGATGATTTCTCCTTATCTCTGGGTTGGCAACCAACCTCTTGTTGATTTCATTGGTTCTATCGCATTCCGGATATCAAGGTTTGAAATCAATTCGGATATACAACTCAATGTGAGGTCACTCCCCTGGGGAGATGGAAGATTCCCAAAACTCCCAAATGGAAAAAGAGAGAACATCAGCCAAAGAAAGGCATCCTCACTGCAACTTCTTCACGAATCAGCGATTGTTTTACATCACCCTAAAAATGACAATATGGTCAGTGCAATGAACCATCTGCATCAGGACCTTGAAAATAATACAGGTGATTTTAAGGAAATAGTTCATAAAGTTCTCCTTCGTCTTCAATTTCATCCTTCACAAGAGGTTCAAATTAAGTCTCTTGAGTATCTTTTATCTCACATTTCCGGTTCAGCATTTCTTGCATTTCTCACAAGCATATGTGAAAGGTTGAAAAAGACTGATGATATAAAAAAGATAGATTTTGATGTCCAACGTATTCAACAGGAACATTTTGACGCTCTTCTCAAGTATGTAATAACCAAACGGCTTGAAGAAAAATCCCTCAATGCGAAAAAACAGTCCTTTCTGTGCTTTCTTTTAAAGATTATAGCAATTTATGGTGTTTTACACCCCAAAAGCTATATATGGGCAAGAGTGGAGCTGATTCGATGGGAGCTATCCGGTGCGAAGAAGCAGGTTCTTTCTACAGTTAAAAAAGCATTAGTGACACTCACCAGCGGTTTTAGGGAATGGATCGGAGTTGATAGGCATTTAGCAATTGATCCAGACACAGATGATGAATATTCCTGGGGAGATACAATTCTTTTTGATAAAAATGTTGAAGAGGAATCCCGAAAAAAATTGATGGAAGCAATGGGGAATACTGTATTGCTTCAAGAGGCTATTTTCCTCTTTTCCAATCACCGGTTAATCAGGCTGGAAGATATCCCGAAAAATGGAATTTGGGTTTCTTTCCTGGGTAGTAATCATGGGAAGAGCGTATTTCGCGTCCTTGTACAGACTAGAAGTTCAGACTCGTATAATTTTGTTATTAATCTTGACGAAAACCTAGGTAAGTTATTTATCCAGGATGAAATTAGGTGGCTGATCACAACTGGCTCTTCCATTTATGGGCCGAAACTTGTAGAGGATTTTGGTGGATATTGGTCCAGGTATGGTCTGTATACCGAAGAGTATATACCCGGTGAAACTCTTTACCAGCATCTTGAACGAAACCGTGAAGAAATTGCAAGCGGAAAAGCTGCTGATCGATGGCAAATGCAATGGCTTCATTTCGTTTGGAGTGGCCTCATGGCTTATATGGATTTTTGGTATAGAACAGGATATGTTCTTTATTCCGCTAATCCATCGACAAAAAACCTGATTGTCCCCAGGTATGATTATGCGACTGGAACTCGGTTAATTTCCATATCCGACCGCAAACACTTCACCACCATTTCTGATTTTGTATTTACCCTCTATGGTCGATTTATTATCACTTCGGAACAGGATTATCCAGGGTTAAAACGAATGGGAGGCTGGGAAGTACTATTTACTGCCCTTCTTCAGGTGGTTACAGTGAAACGGGGGCTTGAATTTCTGAAGGATTTACAAGAAGAGTTTCAGGAAAAGCCCATAAAACAAAAGGGAGAATCGTTAGGCTTACTTCAAGATCAGATTACTTCATTTATTGATGAAGTTAATGAAAATGGAATTTTGACCAAGCAGGTAGTATTTGCATCATTGAGATACCAGCGGTGGTTAGAATTAAATCCGAAGGCTTCGGTTCAGGCACGAGGCTCAATTCTACAAGAGTTATACAAAGATTATCGTCTTAGAGACCTGTTGGATGATTATCCGGAAACAAGGATTCGATTTTTCCTCATGTCCTGTTTTAAGGATTCCAAACCGGAATTGATTGATGAATTGCTTTCACTCCAAAAGAAATTGAGAGCCAGGACTGTTACACTTGAAGATTTAGGATCTCACCTCCACCATATCCATGAGAATATTACCCTTACTAAAGAAGAAGAATTCTTTTTAACCAGACTTCTATTTGAACATCTGGATGCTGCTGAAGAAGGAGAATTAATTGTATGGGAAACAGGTTCGAAAAGTAGGCTTGACTTAATTTCTTTAGCTGAAGACAGCACTGGTGACAGATACCGGATTCGACCCCCATTCAAGCCAAAAGAGATTGCCCGCTTTCATTCTTTGCTTGGTGAAGCCAATCTTCCTGGTATTTTTCAGCCCCAACACGAGTTTCTTTTGCTTATTAATTCTAACAACCAGATGGTAGGTGGTGTCTACTGGAAAAAAACTGAGGAGAAAACTGCTTACATTGAAAAAATTGTCATTCGTTATCCATACCGGAAGAGACACCTGAGTCTGAAATTACTGGAAGAATTATTCAATCGGTTAAGGGATCAGCGGTATAAATATGTGACCATTGGCTTTTTTCAGGCAGGATTATTCTATAAACTGGGCTTCCAGATTAACCGGAAATTTGGTGGTTTGGTTAAAGAATTGTAATAAGTATTTTTGTGCCGCGGACAGGACTCGAACCTGCACCTCCAGAAGAGACTAGATCCTAAATCTAGCGTGTCTACCAGTTCCACCACCACGGCAAATCAGTGGGAAATTACAGTAAAACTTTAAAAAAAGTCGTCACTCTTTACCTGGTTCCAAAAGATCGTTGATTTCGGACTAATGACTTACTAAACCTCAGTATATCCCTGATTCAAATATTGCTGAAGTTTTTTATGCTTGATCATTACTTTTTTCCCACTGGGGCTTACCATCGTAATTTTTTCGTTTCTACCTATCTTCTTCTCAATATGAACAGGCGTTCGTGCAGGCTTGTCAGGTTGTTTTTCCTGCCTGGCCCTGGTTTGTCCTGCAAACCCCATTCCAGTAGTATCTTTATGCTGTGTCTGGACATTTCTTACCTGTTGTCTGCGCATTTGGGGCGCTTGTTCCATTCCTTGAAGTTGGGTTCTGAGTAATCTTTGAACCGTCGCTTTGTTCAGTTCACCCATCATAATTTGAAACAGGTTAAACCCTTCAGACTTGTACTCCAGGAGGGGATCCTTCTGGCCATAAGCTCGCAGATTGATACCCTCCCGGATTTGATCCATGCTGTATAAATGATCTTTCCATTTTTCATCAATGGTTCTCAACACAACAAACCGTTCAAAGCCACGCATGATTTCTTCCGGGACTAACGATTCCCGGGCTGCATACACATTTTTTGTTTTTTCTATAATAAAATCGCGGACATCATCGATCGATAAGTCATCTTTGTTTAATTCACTCTTTATGGAATCAGGATCTGCATCCACCAACAGGTGGGATGCAATATTCTGTTTTATGCTTTCCCAATTCCAGTCTTCAGGATTGGTACTGTCTTGGGATTCCAATTCGTCCGCTACATATTCTTCAATAAATTCCAAGACTGTCTCCTTCATATCTTCCCCATGGAGAGCTTGATTTCGGATATCATAAATCACCTGCCTTTGTTGATTCATCACATCGTCATATTCCAAGAGGTGTTTTCGTATACCATAGTTTCGCCCCTCCACTTTTTTCTGTGCATTGGAAATAGCCCTGGTTACCATTTTGGCTGTAATAACCTCTCCTTCTTCTACACCCATTTTGTCCATAATTCCTGCAATTCTATCAGAGCCAAACAGCCTCATGAGGTCATCCTCCAAAGATAAATAGAACTGGGATGATCCCGGATCTCCCTGTCTACCCGACCGACCCCGGAGCTGAAGATCAATCCTTCGGGAATCATGGCGTTCTGTACCCAAGATGTGAAGCCCGCTCACTTCTTTTACACCACTTCCTAGTTTTATGTCTGTCCCGCGGCCCGCCATATTGGTGGCAATGGTTATGGCCCCTGATTGACCTGCCCTTGTTACAATTTCAGCTTCTTTCTGGTGCTGTTTGGCATTCAGCACATTGTGGAGAATTCCTTTACGTTTTAACATTCGAGATAACAGTTCTGATACTTCCACAGAAATTGTTCCAACCAGAACAGGCTGCCCCCGTTTATAACAGTTTGAAATTTCTTCTATGACAGCATTGTATTTTTCGCGTTTTGTTTTATACACTAAATCGTCTCTATCTTCCCGATTAATAGAAGTATGAGTGGGAACCACAGTTACATCCAAGTTATAAATGGCTCCAAATTCCTCTGCTTCAGTTTCAGCAGTCCCAGTCATTCCAGATAATTTATCATAGAGGCGAAAATAATTTTGGATTGTGATTGTAGCTAAAGTCTGCGTCTCTCTCTCAATGGTAACATTTTCTTTCGCTTCCAAAGCCTGATGAAGACCTTCACTGTACCTTCTTCCCGGTAATACACGACCTGTGAATTCATCCACGATCATCACTTTCCCTTCCTGTATAACATATTCCACATCCTTTTCGTACAGGGTGTAAGCACGGAGGAGCTGATTAATATTATGGATTTTTCCACTTCGTTCTGCGTGAAGCTGATGGGCTTTTTCTTTTTCTTGTGCAATCTGGTTTGGTTTTAAATCTAATTGACTATCTATGTCATTCAGCAGTTCACCCAAATCAGGGATCACAAAAGTTTCTGGATTATTCGGGGCAAGAAGCTGTCGTCCTTTTTCTGTGATATCAATAATGTGGGATTTTTCATCGATGCTAAAATAAAGGTCCTCATCTACTTTATGCATTTGTTTATCACGTATGTAAGAGGACTCAACATTGTGCGCTAGCTTAATCATACCAGATTCCTGAAAAATCTTCCTAAGCTGACGATGTTTTGGCATTCCCCGGTTTGCCTGAAGGAGTTTAAGGCCAGCATCCTGTTCTTTGTTTTCCTTTAAATAGGATTCTGCATGTTTCACCAATTCTGATACCAATGAATTCTGTTTTCGTACGAGATTTTGGATAAGGGGTTTTAGGTCCTGAAAAGTTTTATCCACTGGTGCATCCACTGATCCAGAAATAATTAGAGGTGTTCTCGCCTCATCGATAAGAACACTGTCTACTTCGTCAACCACAGCGAAAGCATGGCCACGTTGGACTTGGTCTTCCGCAGCCAGAGACATGTTGTCTCGAAGGTAGTCAAACCCAAATTCCGTATTTGTTCCATAAGTGATATCACAATTGTAAGCTTCTCTGCGTTGATTGTTATCCATAGAATTCTGTAAATATCCAACAGTCAATCCTAACTTCTTATAGACTTCTCCCATCCATTCAGCATCACGTTGAGCAAGATAATCGTTTACGGTGATTATATGTACACCACGACCAGTGAGCGCGTTCAGAAAAATTGGCATGGTTGCTACTAACGTTTTTCCCTCGCCGGTTTTCATTTCCGTGATTTTTCCCCGGTGCAAAATAATTGCTCCTGCAATCTGAACGTCATAGGGAATCATATTCCACTCGGTAGTCTGTCCGGTCATTTGCCAGGAATGTCCCATAAGATGTCGGCATGTTTCCTTAACCATGGCGAAGGCTTCCGGCATGTATTCATCCAGTGTACTCTGTTCTGTCTTTTGAAGAAGTTTTTTAAGTTCTTTCTCCGTCAGATTTTTTTCTTGTAATTCCTGTTCAGCGGATTCCCTTGCTGAAATAATCTCTTTACGAATCTCTTGAGATCTGGAGACTAATTCTACTTCACTTTTTGAAGAGAGAGTTTCGGCAATTTGGTTGATCTCATCAACGATAGGTAAGAGAATTTTGATTTCCCTATCAGATCTCGACCCAAAAATTTTTTTTAGAATGGGTTGCATTTTTAAAATTTAAATTAGTTTTCTATAAAAGAGGTTAAAATTTACACAGATTTTCTCACGTTAATTTTTCTCTTTCTTTATATACTGCATCAAGGATACCATTTACGAAGCTTGAGCTTTCCTCGGTACTATACTTTTTAGCAATTTCAATTGCTTCAGAGAGGGTAACCTTAGGAGGTACATCATCCATAAAATATAATTCACTGATTGCCATCTGTAAAATGAGCTTATCCAGAAGAGCGATCCGATTAATTTCCCAATTATCAAGATGTTGTGTTATTACCTTTTCCAGCCAAGTTTTATTTTCCACTGTTTTGAAAAATAAGTCTGAGATAAAAGCTTGACTTTTTATATTAAATGAATATCGGTTCAGGATGTCAGCCAGCACTTTTTCTTTTGGTTCGCTGGATATTTCCAGGGCATATAATCCTTGGAATACTCCTTCTCGCCCGAATCTTCTGGGATGTTTTTTTCTACCCATTTTAAATCTGGAGCAAAATGCGAACGGTTATCCTATTGCTAGTTTCAGAATACAGGGAAAAGCCACTCGAATTGATCTTCAACAGTTTCGTCGCGGATTCCTGAAAGTATTTCGCCAATTCGCTTTGTGAATGGACCAATTTTCCCGCCACTGATTATTCTAAATGTTTCATCCGTTGTAATTTCTCCGATCGATGTTACGTTAACGGCAGTTCCGCTGCAGAAAACTTCATCAGCATCTAATACTTCATCAACAGAAACCTCTCTTTCCTGAACCTCTAGTCTCAATATTTTTTTTGCAATTTGAATCACGGAATCTCTTGTTACTCCAGGAAGAATTGATCCCGTTAGAGATGGGGTTACCAGTGTATTATCTTTGAGAATGAATAAATTGGCTGATCCAACTTCATCAACAAAATGTTCATTGGCAGCATTCAGGTAGATGACTTCATCAAACCCAGCTTTTTTTGCTAATTTTTGAGGCAGGAGAGAGGCCGCATAATTTCCGATTGTTTTAAATCCTCCGGTTCCCCGGGGAGCACTCCGGTGAAATTTATTTGTAATTTTTAGGTGCAGACACTTCTCACTGTTTTTAAAATAATGTCCTACTGGTGATACAAATACTAAAAATGTGTAAGATTGGGCAGGTTTTACTCCCAAAACTGTTCCGGTTCCCCAAATGACAGGACGGATATAAAGACTTCCCTTCCCCCGGGGAGGGATGTAATCTGAATTGTCTTTAACAACTTGTAAGATGGCTTCCATAAACATTTCTTGTGGGACAGGTGGTATACACAGTCTTTCTGCTGATTGAATGGCACGAATAGCATTGTTTTCCGGACGAAAGAGCACAATGCGTTCTCGGCTGGTCCGAAAAGCTTTTAACCCTTCGAATATCCCTTGGCCGTAATTCAGCACACCAGCTGCTGGTGACATGGACACATTCCCAAACGGTACCAATTTTCCCCCTTCCCAGACTTTGTTATCCCTTTGTTCAGCTATGTACATTGATCGCGTTGGTGTTAAATCAAATATGAGGTTATCCCAATCAATATCTTGTAAAATTTTTATGTCTTCCACTTTTTATTTCTCCAAAATTGTTTTGGCAATAACGAGCTCTTGAATCTCAGAAGTTCCCTCGTAAATCTGTGTGATTTTAGCATCACGCATAAGCCGTTCAACACCATATTCCTGCATATACCCATATCCACCAAAAATTTGGACACAATCTCTGGAAGTTTCCATGGCAGTTTGGGAAGCGAATAGCTTAGCCATTGCCGCTTCTTTGGCGTAGGGTTGATGATTGTCTTTCAAAGCAGCTGCACGAAGAACCAACAAGCGGGACGCTTCTATCTTTGTGGCCATTTGAGCGAGCTTACTTTTAATTGCACCAAAAGAACTTATGGGTTTCCCGAATTGTTTTCTTTCTTTGGAATACTCCAATGCCCGGTCAAGGGAAGCTTGGGCAATCCCCACTGCTTGGGCACCAATTCCAATTCGACCGCCATCGAGGGTCTTCATTGCAATATGAAATCCGGAGCCTTCTTCTTGAATCAGGTTTTCAACCGGTACCTTGCAATTTTCAAAGTATAGTTCACACGTGTCAGAACCCCTGATTCCTAATTTTTCCTCTTTTTTCCCGGTGGTCAATCCCGGTGTCCCCTTTTCTACACAAAAGGCAGAAACTCCCTTATATCCGATCCCTTTTGTTGTGAGAGCAAACACGATCACCAAATCGGAACTGATTCCATTTGAAACCCAGTTTTTTGTCCCGTTGAGAATATAATGTCCATTACTTTTTTCTGCAAAGGTTCGCAAATTACTGGCATCTGAACCGGACTGAGGTTCGCTCAAACTGAACGCTCCCAGCCATTTTCCTGAAGCAAGTTTTGTCAGGTAAGATTTGAGCTGGTGTTCATTGGCCCAATCGAGAAAGATTTGGCAGACTAATGAATTGTTGACCGATAAAATCACTCCTGCAGAGGCATCAATCCTTGATATTTCCTCTATGGCCAGGACATAGCTGACAGTATCCATCCCGGCCCCCTTCCATTTTTCCGGTACCATGATGCCCATAAAACCTAATTCGCCCAACTGTTTAATTTGATCAACCGGCATTTTTGCTTTGTCATCCCGTTCGATTACCCCGGGAGCGAGATGTTCTTCGGCAAATTTCCGCGCTACATCACGGAGTAATTCCTGTTCTTCTGTTAATTGAAAATTCATGTATTTTTTATTGTACTAATAGCTATAGAAACCTTGTCCTGTTTTACGGCCCAAATTGCCGGCTGAAACCATTTCCTCCAAAAGAGGACAGGGGCGGTATTTATTATCACCCATGTCTCGATGGAGCACTTTCATAATTGCAAGGCAGATATCCAAGCCGATTAGATCAGCCAGAGTCAAAGGTCCCATAGGATGGGCCATACCAAGCGTCATTATTTTATCAATTGCTTCAGCGGTTGCCACTCCATCCGCCAGACAGCAAACTGCTTCGTTGATCATGGGCATCAGAATTCTGTTAGAGACAAATCCAGGAGAATCATTGCATTCAACAGGAATTTTATTAAACACCTCAACAAGATTTTTGACTTTTTCCGTTGTTTCGTCTGAGGTCAACTTCCCTCGAATAATTTCTACGAGTTTCATGATAGGGACCGGATTCATGAAATGCATTCCGATTACTTTTTCAGGACGATTGGTAGCGGAAGCAATAAGTGAGATAGATATGGAGGAAGTGTTCGAAGCTAAGATCGTTTTTTCCGGACAGAAAGTATCCAACTCGCTGAAAATGGACATTTTGGCCTCTTTGTTTTCAGTTGCGGCTTCGATAACAATATCTTCAGATGACAATGATTTCATTTCTGTTATAGTCTGAATTCGAACTAGAGCAGCATTCATTTCATCTTGGGAGATCTTTTTCTTATCTACTTGCCGTTTCAGGCTTTTTTTAATAGAAGTTAGACTGTGCTCAAGCAGGTTTTGTTCGATGTCAACTAGGGTGACATCAAAACCTGACAAGGCGCTAACATGAGCAATTCCGGTTCCCATAGTTCCAGCACCGATCACTCCGATTTTTTTCATTCTATCCGCTCTACAATCAGTGCCGATGCTTCACCTCCACCAATGCATAAGGTAGCCAGCCCAATTTTTGCTTTTCTTATATTCATAGCATGGATTAAGGTTACCAAAATACGGGCGCCCGAAGCACCGATTGGATGCCCGAGGGCAATAGCCCCCCCATGGACATTTACTTTTTCCCAATCAAGTTGAAATTCATCTACGGCTGCCATTGCCACCGGTGCAAAGGCTTCATTAATCTCCCACAAGTCTATGTCCTTGGCTTCCATTCCTGCTTTCTGTAAAACTTTTCCAACTGCTTTCACTGGTGCCGTTGTAAACCACTCAGGCGCTTGAGCTGCGGTAGCCTGGGCAAGAATCCTTACATTGGGAGACATACCCAATTCTTTTACTGTACTTAAATTTGTAACCAGCAATGCTGCAGCCCCGTCGCTGATTTTAGAAGCATTGGCTGCGGTAACGGTACCTTTTTTTTCAAATGCAGGACGCAGAGTAGGAATTTTTTCAAATCTGGCCCTGCCCGGTTCTTCATCCTCTTTGACTAAAACTATTTCTCCTTTTTTCTGGGGAATTTCAACTGGTACGATTTCTTTTTTGAATAACCCCTTTTTTTGTGCGTGTTGAGCCAGAGTATAGGACTTAATTGCCACAGCATCCTGGGCTTCCCGGGAATAATTCCTTTCTCTGGCACAAAGTTCTGCACAATTTCCCATGTGCATGTCATTGTACACATCCCAAAGGCCGTCTTGGATCATGCTATCAATAATTTTCCCATGTCCCATTCGGTAACCCTTTCGAGCTTTTGAAAGGAGATAAGGTGCTTGGGACATATTTTCCATTCCCCCAGCTACGATCACGTTTGCATCCCCGCTTTGGATTGCCTGAGATGCAAGCATTACAGCTTTTAATCCGGAACCACACATTTTATTTATGGTGAGGCATTCCACAGAATTAGGTAATCCCGCTCCAAGGGCCGCCTGCCGAGCTGGAGCTTGGCCAAGCCCCGCAGGTAATACATTTCCCATAATTACTTCATCTATTCTTTCTGCAGAAACTTTGGATTCTTTTAGAACTGAATCAATTGCTATTGACCCTAATTTCGGTGCGGAAATGTTTGCCAAACTTCCTTGGAAAGATCCTATTGGGGTTCTTTTCCCTGCAACAATGACTGTTTCTAAAGCTTGTGCCAAATTCTATGCTCTCCCTTTAAAATTAAATCGTTTAGGATGGAACAAATCGGACATTTCTGAGAACCTATTAACCAGGAGTTTAGCGGCCACTTTTGTGCTTCCTACCGCAAATCCTAAACCATGTCCTGTCGATCCTTCTACCATAAGGCGCCCATCAGAAAGCTGGCGCCAATATTCATAACTGAAATTAGCATCAACCACCTCTTTAAACATAGACTTTTGAACAGGATTTGTTACGAAAACCTGTCCCTAAATAGTGACAATAAAATCCATCCATTCATCTGAAATTTTTCTTGTATATGCGTTAGTGAAGAGCAGAACTATTGCACAGTTAATTTCCCCTTTTCCAATTGAAATTTTAAGGATTCCTTTACTTCCAATTGATTCAACAGTAATGACTTTTGAATGTTCATATATGAACACATTTTTTTATTGAGGGACTTAGTTATTCTATAGATAAATCTAATTGGGTCGAATCCAGTATCTTTTGGAAGTTGGAGTCCGCCAAAAAATTGATCATTCACTAAATATTCGGAGTATTTCTCCCTGTTAAAAATTCACAAACGAATCCATCATTGGTAAGCAAATTGAACGTTTCGATTAATTCTTTTTCCTATAGTTTCAATATTTCGCGTGCTGCGTTAAAGCCATTGGCACCATGGAGTCCACCACCGGGATGAGTACTGGGGCCGCAAAGATACAGATTTTCTATGGGGGATTTATATTGTGCTGAACTTATGGTTGGTCGCATGAAGAAGAACTGATTCAGCGTCATTTCCCCATGATTTAAATTGCCTTCAGTCAAGCCAAATTTATCTTCCAGATCCATAGGAGAAAACACAGCGGAAGATTTAATCTGAGTCGAAAATCCGGGGATATAATTTTCTAAAACATGGACGACATTATTTTTCAATCGGACTTTTAACTCTTCCGACCAAGTTTGATTTCGTAAGTGATAAGGTGTATATTGCACCGTTGCAGACAAAACATGTTTACCTTTAGGGGCGAAGTTAGAATTGATTATCGATGGGATGGTGAATTCAACATACGGATCATCTGCGATGCATCCATACTTGGCTGCATCAGCAGCCCGTTCAATATATTTTATGGATGGGCTTACGGAAAAAACTGTCCCCATTTGATCTTGTGAAACACCTTTAATTTCCGGAAGACTGTTCAATGCAAAATGGATTCTAGACACACTACCACGATATTTGATATTCCGGACTTGTGTAAAAAAGGATGGGTTCAGTTCTGCCGGACCGACTAATTTGATAAATGTATGTGTAGGATCCAGACCAGAGATAACCTTTGTGGTTGTGATTCTTTCTCCATCTTCCAGTGTAACTCCGTTGCAAATACCATTGGCCACGTCAATGGATTGTACTGTTGAACTGGTTCGAATCTCAACCCCATTAGATTTAGCGGACTTAAGCAATGTTTCCGCCAGGTTTCCTGTTCCCCCTTTTATGAAATGTGCATTGTGAAAAACGCTATCAGAATATACATGCTGATGAAGAAGATTATACCCGGTAGCAGTAGCGAAAGGTCCCAATGTGATATGGTGAATCCCGGCTGCAGAAATAGCACCCCGGAGCAATTCTGATTCGAACCATTCGTTCATGAGCTCCGGCATCATCATAGGCACCACGCGCAAGAAATCCACTAAACCCCGGATGCCATGTTTTCGGACAGGCGTTAACATGGTCCGCATAGACAGGGCTTCTTTGAGTCCAATGTCCGGTAGTTTTGGTGGGGTCAATTCATAGAGCTTTTCTAAAAAGTGGGTAAGATTACCAATATATATAGTGAATTCTTTCCAGGCTTTGGCATCTTTCTCAGAATGGGTTGAAATGGACGCGGTAGTTTGGTCCGCATTGCGGTGAAATAAAATATGTTGATCATCAGTATCCAGCGCGATTCGTACCACATCTGGTGAAAACAATTCCATACCATGAGATTCAATATCCAGTTTTTTCAGGACTCTTGGATCGATCCATTTCACTACATCATTCACCAAATTGCATTTATACCCCGGTGCAAATTCTGTAGTGGAAGCTAAACCTCCAATTTGATTCTGTGCTTCCAGTAAAAGTACCTTTTTCTCGGACTGGCCAAGAATCGAAGCGGTGACCAAACTGTTCACACCACCGCCAACAACGATTATATCAAACTGGTTCATTACCAGTTCCTTAAGATTTTTTTGGCGGACATTTCCCCGGGTGATCCGGTAATCCCGCCACCGGGGTGTGTGCCAGAGCCGCATTGATAATAATTTTTTATCGGTGTTCTGTAATCGGCCCATTTCGCTGCCGGCCGCAGGACAAACAATTGTTGAAGGGTTAGCTCACCATGAAAAATATTACCTTCCGTCAATCCAAAAGTCGCTTCCAGATCAGCAGGCGATAGCACCTGCCGATGAAGAATGATATCCTTAATGTTGGGTGCGAACCTGGCAATTGCATTAACGACTGCGTCGCCGAAGTCTTCTCGTTTTTGATCATTCCAGCCACCTTTAATATCGTAGGGTGCATACTGGACAAAACAGGACATAACGTGCTTATTAGGTGGTGCCATTCCCGGATCGATAACGGATGGGAAAATGATATCCATATACGGTTCCTGGGAGAAATTGCCGTACTTGGCATCGTCATAAGCCCTTTCCAAATAATCATAACTTGGGCTGATGGAAATAGCCCCTCGAAGGTGGGGGCCATCGCCAGGCAGGGATATAAAATTGGGCAATCCATCCAGGGCCAGGTTTACTTTTCCAGATGAACCACGGATGCGGAAGTTTTTGATATCTGTCACAAAATCCGATGGCAGATCGCTTTCATCCACCATTTTCAAAAAGGATAGTTTTGGATCCAGCCCGGAGATCACTTTGTCCGCTTGGTATTCATCTCCATTTTCAAGCACGACACCCATAGCACGACCATTCTTGACGATGACTTTTTCCACTGGTGCTTCGGTTAGGATATCTGCGCCAAAATGTTTAGCCGAGCAGGCAATGGCCATGCTGACGGCACCGGTGCCGCCCCTTTGAAATCCCCAAGCACGAAATGCACCGTCAATGTCGCCCATATAATGGTGTAGCATCACATAGGCGGAACCTGGCGAACGGGGGCCCATAAAGGTACCGATGATACCACTGGCGGACATGGTGGCCTTCAAGGGCTCAAATTCAAACCATTCATCCAAAAAGTCCGCGGAACTCATAGTCATGAGTTTGGTCAAGTATTCGAATTGTTCGTCGCTCAATGTTTTGAAATGATTCAAAAGTTTTTTCATAGCGCCCAAATCTGCTAGACTGGGACGAATCGCATTGGGCGCGATCGTTTCCAGAATAGGACGAACTGCCATACCGATCTGGCCCATAAGCGGACCGAAACGCATATATGTTTCTGCGTCCCGCGGGGAGTGGCGGGAAATTTCTCGATATGTTTGATCCTCATCGGTAGTACGTAGCAGGTAATCATTCTCCAACGGCGTAAAGGTACTTTCCAGCGGAAGAAGTTCTAGGCCGAACTTCGGCAGCATCAGTTCGCGAATGATATTGGGCTTTAACAGACTCACCACGTAGGAACAGATAGAAAATTTGAATCCGGGAAACACTTCTTCGGTAACAGCCGCACCACCGAGTACATAGCGCCGTTCTAAAACCAACACCTTTTTCCCAGCGCGGGCAAGGTAAGCCGCAGCGGTTAGGCCGTTGTGCCCACCGCCGATTATAATAGCATCATAATTCTTTACTGCGGACATGACCGTTTCCTTTCGGGATCAAAAAATGGTGTTTTGACTACGATTGCAGGTGTGACTTTTCGATAGTGTTCTACTTTTAATTCAAAATCCAACGTTGAACCTGATTGCGCATAGTCTGATTTGACATGGGCCAAGGCGATGTATCGTTTCAGGATGGGAGACCAGCAGCCACTGGTGGCATAACCCACTTGTTTGTTGCCTTTGTATAATGGTGTACTGGTTCTCCAAGCTGTGCCTGGAAGTCCAGGTGCAAGACCAACATTTCGGTAATGGTTCTCCAGCTCAGCCCACTGAATTTCAATGCCGACAAACTCCCATTTCGATCCACGAGATAATTCAGCTTCCAAAGCTTTTTTACCGATGAAATCTTTTTTCTTCATTTTTACTGCCCATCCGAGTCCCAGTTCATAGGGAGAAGATTTTCTGGATTCAACAATGGCGTGCCGTGATGAAATATAATCAACATCCAACAAGATCAGTCCCGCTTCGATGCGCGCCATATCCAGCGCTTGTAGTCCGGTGGGTGTAATCCCGAAAGGTTTACCCATATCCATAAGCAAATCCCAGACGGACAAAGCATCCTTCGGATCCATCCAGATTTCATACCCTAAATCGCCTGTGTACCCAGTACGGGAAATAGAGATAGGTATATCACCGAATCGGGTTTCCATCATCCAGAAAAAATTGAGATTGTTCAAGGAATCGCTGGTAACAGCATTTAAAATAGTCCGGGAGTTTGGGCCTTGAATAGCTAGGGCTGCGGTTGTATATGAATCATCCCAAATAGATAAGTCCATACCAGCGGCGTTGTATTCAATCCATTCTAAATTGGGTTCAGCGCTGGTAATACGAAATTTTTGATCAGATAAGCGCTGGATCGTTCCATCATCAATCTGTTTACCGTCTTCGTCGCACCAAGGGGTGTACATGACCTGACCTACCCTGCAGATACCTATATTCCGCGTTACCATGCGATCTAAAAAGCGCTGAGCATCGGGGCCTTCAATAATATATTTGTATAAAGGTGTGATGTCTAATAGAGCGGCTTTGGTTCGAATGGCGAAATATTCATTCTCGTGGGTCAGTTCATAATTGGTGGCTGCAAGATAACCGGACCATCGGCGCCACTCCTGAGATTCATTCAGCCTGGAAGTTCGTTCGAAAAAGGGAGACAGTTTGAGCTGGGTATGAGCCTTGAACTGGTTTCCGTAACTCATGATACTGATCCTAAAAAGAGTCGTATTAAACAAGTTGGGCCGCCGGCACCCTTCAATAAAATCTCCGATCCACCATTACTTCTGTTTTTTTACATCACCATTGCGATCATAGGCATTGATAATTTTTCGGACGAGATGATGTCGAACAACATCAGATTCAGTTAAATACACAAATCCAATCCCATCTACACCTTTCAATATTTTAATGACTTGAATCATCCCAGAGTCTGATTTTTTTGGTAAGTCGATTTGGGTAATATCGCCGGTAACAATAGTACGGGAATTCACTCCAAGCCGGGTGAGAAACATTTTCATTTGCATAGCAGACGCATTTTGTGCTTCGTCCAGAATCATAAAAGCATTGTTCAGAGTTCTGCCCCGCATATAAGCTAGTGGGACAATCTCAATGATTTTCTTATCCAAAAATGGCTTCAACCGGTTTCGTGGCAGCATAATACCCAAAGAATCATAAAGAGGTGTAAGATAGGGGTCTACTTTTTCTTTCAAGTCACCAGGCAGGAATCCAAGGTTTTCTCCAGCTTCCACTGCCGGCCGGCAAAGGACAATCTTATCCACATCATGGTTTTCTAGGGCTGCCACTGCAAATGCCACTGCAATAAATGTTTTCCCTGTCCCAGCAGGTCCAACAGAAAAGACGATGTCATTATTTTGAACGGTTTGCACATATGTTTCCTGTCCCTTTGTTCTTGGGGAAATGCTTCCTTTTCTGCCGTAGTGAATGACCATGTCAGGGACTTCAATGGTCTTCCCATTTTCTGCATGGATGATTTTGATTAGTTGTTGTACATCAGTTTTTGTCAAATTTCCTTTTCTGGCGAGTGTTTGTGCCATTTCGTGAAAAACTTCTCGCACTTGGCTTATTTCATTTTCTTCTCCCTCTACATGGATTTCTTGTCCCCTTACTACAATTTTTGGAGAGAAAGAGTCTTCAATAAGACGAAGATGGGTATCTGCAACTCCAAGAATGCTCTGGAGATCAACAGCTTTTAATTCAATAGTCTTTTTCATTATTACAATAACTTAATTAATTTCTACAAGTGAATATACGGTATGCAATTATTTAACTCACAATTTATCCAATCATGAGGAAATTAAGAAGTCAGATCCCTTTCATACTGATTTTTATTTTTTTCTATCCTGGGTGTCATACTTTACTTGATGCAGATAGAAATGTATTAATTCAACAAGCAGACCATCTGGAGAAAAAGGGGCGGTATCACTGGGAGAGACGTATAAATCCGGACCATGCAAAAAAAGCTCAAATTTTCCTTTCTATAGCTTATGAATTAAAACCAGAGACAAATAATTTGGCTATTCTGTATAGTCAAGCTTGTTATTTTAATGGGCTTTATATTGAACAAATCCCTGAAAAAAAAGACAGTCTTTTTCTGGAAGGATATCACATCGCAAAGGGAATAGTTTATAATTCAAAATCGTTTCAAAAAGGGTTTAATGCGTTAGAAGATGACAGTTTAGCACGAGAACTCAGAGGGATTGAAGCATTAGGAAAATCATTTGTTCCCGCTCTTTATTGGTGGGTTGCTAATCTTGGTAGATATCTAATTAATAAACCCGTTGTTGAAAGATTAAACTATAGGGATTTACTGGAAACAATAATTCATAAAATATTGACACTTGATCCAACGTATCATTATGGTGGAGGATATCGCATGTTGGGAACGTTTTACATTCGTTTACCCGGAACAGAATTGTCCAAATCAAAACAATATTTTGATCAAGCCATTTTAACTTTCCCCAATTATTTAGGGACAAAAGTATTGTTAGCTCAATACTATTACACCAAAGCCGAAGACAGGGAGCACTTCCATAGAGAGCTTCAGGAAGTACTTTCAGCTGATCCAGCACAGATTCCGGAAATTATGCCGGAAAACCTATTCGAACAGGGGGTTGCACAAAAACTATTGGAACGGGAGTCTTCTCTATTTGAATAATTGTTTCGATTTAATACTGATGCGCTTACTACTTGAATCCAGCGGAATGTATTAGTCTTCGCTTTTTCTTTTTTTTAGCTGAATTCCCAATTCATACAACTGATCAGTTGTAACCGGGGATGGTGAGTCTTCCATTAGGGATGATGCGGAGGTAGTTTTTGGGAAGGCAATCACATCACGAATATTCTCGGTTCCCGCCAACAACATAACCAGTCGGTCAAAACCAAAAGCAATGCCACCATGGGGAGGAGTACCATATTTTAGAGCCTCAAGTAAAAACCCGAATTTTTCTAGTGTTTCCCCATGGCTCAACCCCAGAAGTAAAAATACCTTTTCCTGAATGTCTTGTTGGTGGATTCGTATGGATCCGCCGGCAATTTCGTGTCCGTTTATGGTGAGATCATATCCACGGCTTCTGGTTATTAAAGGATCACTGTCCAGTTTTTCAAAATCCTCTTTCTTTGGTGCGGTAAAGGGATGATGCATTGCAATATAACGGTCAGCTTCTTCATCAAATTCGAACATGGGGAATTCCGTGACCCAAAGCGGGACAAAACTATTTGAATTAGACAGCTTCTCTTGTTTTGCAATTTCTGCCCGAAGGGAACCCAAAGCATTTAAGGTGATCATTTTTTCATCACCGATAAGAAATATAATATCGTCATCATTAATTTCAAGAGCATTGCGCATTTCCATCTGAAGATCATTTGAGAAAAATTTTGAGATCCCGCCAGTAAGTACACCGTTTTCGCCTTTCATCCATGCCAAGCCTTTTGCCTTATATTTTTTGACAAATTCTGTCAGTTCATCGATGATCTTACGGGAATATTTTGATCCGCCTTCAACAACCAATCCCTTTACTACTTCCGCAGATTTGAATGCATTGAAATCAGACGCATCTGTGAATTCTTTCACATCCTTAAGAGTTATTTCATAGCGAAGATCCGGTTTATCTGAGCCATAAATATTCATGGCTTCATCATAGGTCATCCGCAGAAAGGGATCAGGCAAATCAATCCCCTGAACTGTTTTGAAAATGTAGCGAGTCAACCCTTCCATAGTTGTGTAGATATCTTCTTCGTCTATAAAGGACATCTCCAGATCAATCTGCGTGAACTCCGGTTGCCGGTCTGCCCTTAGATCTTCATCTCTGAAGCATTTCACAATCTGGAAATAGCGGTCAAACCCGCTGATCATAAGGATTTGTTTATAAATCTGAGGAGATTGGGGAAGGGCATAAAATTTTCCATGATGAATTCTGCTTGGGACAAGATAATCCCGGGCACCTTCCGGTGTAGATTTCATTAACGTTGGGGTTTCCACTTCAATAAAATCCTGCTCAGACAGATAGTGCCGGGTTGCCTGATAGGTTTCATGACGAATCATCAAGTTTCGTTGAAGCTCATCCATTCGAAGTTCTAAATAACGGTATTTTAAACGGAGGTCTTCTTCTGAGCTCTCTCTGTCAGAAAGAACAAATGGCAGCGGGGCTGCCTCATTTAGCATTTCCATCTCAGAAACAATTACTTCTACTTCGCCGGTGAACATGTCCGGATTCACAGCCCCTTCGTTTCTGGCTTGCACTTTTCCAGAAATGCTTAGAACGTCTTCCATTGAAAGCTTTTTGGCTCCTTCGAAATCACCGGAATAGTCCTCCGAATTAAATACGATCTGAGTTTTGCCGTAGCGGTCGCGCAGATCCACAAAGATCACTTGCCCGTGGAGGCGGACAGTATTCACCCACCCATTTAAAATGACAGATTCACCTGTATCATTTTTGCAGAGTTCACCACAGGTATGTGTTCTTTTTAACATCTTTTAATTAGTATTAGTTAGAAAAAAACCGCTCAAAGTTACGAGCGGCTGTATTATAAAAATATTGGAAATTAATGTTTTGAAACTTTTAACCGATTTATAGCTCTGAGCAAAGATGCTTCGTTTCTGGAAGTATCAATTTCTTTTGCAACTTTTCGTTCTTCAGCTCTTTGCAGTGCTGATTCTGCCCTTGCTGCATCAATTTTTTCAGCTCGTTCGAATGTTTCCAGTAAGAGTTCAACTTTTTCTTTTGTGATTTCAACAAATCCGCCACTTGTGGCTAAGTAATGATTCTTACCATTTTGGGTGACTTTGATTTCACCAATATTCAGAGCAATAATCGCAGCTCTGTGGCTCGCCATTACCCCAAAATACCCATCCAATCCAGGACAACGTATATGTTCCACTTGGCCTTCATCCAGAAGTTTAGTTGGTGTTACAATTTCAAGATTAAATGTGCTCATTAGGCAGCAGCCTTTTTTGCATTATCAAAAGCTTCATCAATTGATCCTACATAGGAAAACATATTTTCATGGAGTTCATCTGCATCGCCATTTAATATTGCTTCAAACCCATTTACAGTATCTTCCAAACTCACATAACGGCCTTCTTTACCCGTAAACTGTTCAGCAACAAAGAAAGGTTGGCTCATAAATTTTTGCATTTTCCTGGCTCGAGCGACTGTGAGTTTATCTTCATCAGAAAGCTCATCCATTCCTAAAATGGCAATAATATCTTGCAGATCTTTGTATTTTTGCAGAACAGATTGCACATTCCTAGCCACATTATAATGGCGGTCACCGATAACACGAGGATCCAAAATTCTAGACGTAGATGCTAATGGATCCACTGCAGGATATATCCCCAATTCGGCAATTTTACGTTCTAACACACTTGTTGCATCCAAGTGAGCAAATGCTGTCGCAGGCGCAGGGTCAGTCAAGTCATCAGCTGGTACATACACAGCTTGAACTGACGTGATAGATCCTTTTTTCGTAGAGGTAATCCGCTCTTGAAGATCGCCCATCTCTGTGGACAAGGTTGGCTGATATCCTACAGCTGAAGGCATGCGACCTAATAATGCGGAAACTTCTGATCCTGCTTGTGTAAATCGAAAAATATTATCAATAAATAACAACACGTCTTTGCCTTCATCATCACGAAAATATTCTGCCATTGCCAATCCACTCAAGCCAACTCGTAACCGTGCGCCAGGGGGTTCATTCATTTGTCCAAATACCATTGTGGTTTTTTCAATAACTCCTGATTCACTCATTTCCAGATAAAGGTCGTTTCCTTCACGAGTTCGTTCACCCACACCGGCGAAGACTGAATAGCCACCATGTTCCGTAGCAATATTGCGTATTAATTCTTGAATCAATACAGTTTTTCCTACACCTGCGCCACCGAACAATCCAGTTTTGCCACCTTTTGTATAAGGTTCCATTAAGTCAACTACTTTAATACCTGTAACTAATATTTCTGTTGATGTAGATAAATCTTCATGTTTTGGAGCGGGTCGATGAATAGGATTCCTTTTTGCTGTTTTCACTTCTCCCTTACCATCAATTGAATTTCCAATAACGTCAAATAAACGTCCAAGAGTTTCCGGGCCAACCGGCATGGAAATCGGTTCCCCTTGATCAGTTACTTTATGTCCACGAACAAGTCCATCAGTTGAATCCATAGCAACGGTACGAACAACGCTATCACCTAAATGTTGTGCTGTTTCCAATATCAATGTACCTTCCTCACCACGATCAATTTCAAGGGCATTCATTATTTCGGGTAATTGGCCGTCTTCAAAAACAACATCTACAACGGCACCCATTATTTGTGATACTTTTCCAATAACTGGCATATCAATTCCTTATTTAATTTTGTAAAGCCTCAGCACCACTCACGATTTCCAGCATTTCTGTTGTGATAGCAGCTTGACGGGCTTTGTTAAATTGCAATGTTAAATCTTTAATCATTTCCTGCGCATTTTCTGTAGCATTTTCCATTGCTAACATTCTTGCAGCTTGTTCACTGGCGAATGATTCCAGCAAATATTTCCACATTTGAATATTTAAATGCCTTGGAATCAAACTTTTGACTATATCTTCTTTGTTAGGTTCATACAATCGATCAACTATTTGTTTTTCATCGCCATCAAATACTAATGGTAAAAGCAGTTCAGATTGAATTTTTTGTGTAGCAACATTCACAAACTCGTTATACACAACATGAATTTCATCAACATGTTTCTTCGTAAAATGACTGACAATTCCTTCACCAAGGTGAATCGCATCATTAAATTTCAGTTCATTCCAAAAATCTGTATGGCTCTCAATTATATTATAGTTGCGTCTTTTAAAATGATCACGTGCTTTTTTACCAATACAAAAAATATCAACATTTTCTTTGCCTATAGAATCAATATCGTTTTGTGCTGTTTTCAATACATTTGTGTTAAACGATCCCGCTAATCCTCTGTCAGAGGTTACAATAACATAACCCACTCTTTTCACTTCTCTTACATCTAATAAATCCAAGAATTCACGATTTACATCCGGCAACAAATGGTTTATCATTCCTTCCAAACGGTTTGCGTAAGGTCTTGCTTCTTCCATGCGTTCTTGGGCTTTACGCATTTTTGCAGCAGCCACCATTTTCATGGCCTTTGTTACTTTCTGTATACTTTTGACGGACTTGATCCGATTGCGTATATCTTTGAGATTGGCCATTATTAGGTGGTAAATCCTCCTTTAAAGGATGCTATGGCTTCATTCAGATTCTTTTCTACTTCTTCACTGATTTTCCCTTCAGCAGTAATCGCATTTAATTCTTTTGCGTTATTTGCGTCCAGGTAGTCAAATAATCCTGTTTCAAATTCATTGACTTGATTTGCAGGAACATCATCTAAATGGCCTTTTGTTCCGGCAAAGATAATGACAATTTGTTTGGCAACATCCATAGGAACATATTGATTCTGCTTTAAAATTTCAACCATTCGCTCACCACGAGTAAGCTGGGCTTGTGTTGCTTTATCCAAATCTGATCCAAACTTAGCAAAAGCTTCCAATTCCCGAAATTGAGCAAGATCTAACCTGAGAGTACCCGCAACACTTTTCATTGCTTTAATCTGGGCATTACCACCAACCCTAGAAACTGACAATCCAACGTCAATAGCCGGGCGAACACCAGAATTAAACAGGTTTGTTTCCAAATAAATCTGACCATCCGTAATTGAGATTACATTTGTGGGGATATAGGCAGAAACATCACCTTCTTGTGTTTCTATCACTGGTAATGCTGTTAATGTACCACCACCTAAATCTTCAGAGAGTTTAGAAGCCCTCTCCAAGAGTCGGCTGTGCAAATAGAATACATCGCCCGGGAAAGCTTCACGGCCCGGAGGACGGCGTAGTACTAACGACATTTGGCGGTAAGCAACAGCTTGTTTTGATAAATCATCATAAATAATTAAAGCATGCTTACCATTGTCACGGAAATGTTCTCCCATTGCACAACCTGAATAAGGAGAAATATACTGCATGGGAGCCGGGTCAGATGCGTTTGCTGCTACAACAGTAGTGTACTCCATAGCGCCATTTGCATCCAGTTCAGCAGTAATAGCTGCGACAGTCGAAGCTTTTTGACCAATTGCAACGTAAATGCAATATACTGGATCGTCTGTCTGATGTGTATATCCCTGATTAATGATTGTATCTATTGCAATGGCAGTTTTACCCGTTTGGCGATCACCAATAATTAACTCACGTTGACCTCTGCCAATGGGAATCATAGAATCAATCGCTTTGATTCCTGTTTGCAAAGGCTGCTTGACAGGTTGACGCTGCATAACGCCCAAAGCCTTTCTTTCAATTGGTAAGTGCTCTGTAGCATCAATGGGACCCTTTCCATCCATAGGGTGACCTAATGGATTAACAACACGACCCAGCATACAATCACCAACAGGGACTTCTACAACGCGTTCTGTACGTTTTGCCAGATCACCTTCTTTTACTTTGCTACTTTCACCAAAAAGTACCAGGCCAACATTGTCATCCTCAAGATTCAGGGCCATGCCAAATACACCATTAGGTAGCTCGACCAATTCGGAACTCATGACATTTTCCAGTCCACTTACGCGAGCAACTCCGTCACCAACTTCAAGCACCTCACCAACTTCTGCAACATCGATTGAAACATCAAACTGTTCAATTTGTTGTCGTAATAAATCTGTAATATGGTCCGTTTTAATTTTCATATATTTTCCTTGATATTAGGATTGCAATAAATTTTCCCGTAAACGATTCATCTGGTTTTTCACAGAAGCATCCAGGAATGTATTTTCTATACGAAGTTTAATTCCTCCCAGAAGCTCACGGCTTACTTCTATATTCAATTCTGTTTTTTTATTTAATGAAGATTCAAGCTTATTTTGCAATTTTTCAATTTCACTATCATCTAATGTATGCGCGAGATGAGCTGTTACAAATACGATACCGTCTTCTTTTTTATACAAGTCTTCGTATACCTTAAAAACGTGTTTAACCAGCTCCAAAGAAAATTCTTTTGAAATTATACCTAAGAATTCTATAACTAATTGATCTACATAATGATCGAGTACATTTCTCAAGATAGTGGTTTTTTTTTCAATTGAAATACGCTTTGACAATAAAAGCAGTCTGAATCGTGCATCTTTTCTTAATAACAAAATAATTTTCTTTAAAGATACATGAACTTCTTGAGCTTTATTGCTTTCTTTCGCTGATTGAAGCAATATAACCGCCAGTTTTTTGGCTCTTGAATTAAGCCTCATATTCCTTCACATTACTTAATGATTCATCAATTAATGCTTTATTATCTTCCGGAGACAGGTTTTTGTTTATCAGCTTTTCTGAAATGTTTAAAGATAAGTTTACCACTTCACTTTTAATTTCATTTATGGCTTTATCTTTTTCAACATTTATCTGTTTTTCAGCTTCACTGATAATATTTTTCGCCTGCTCTTTTGCTCCAGCCAAAGTTTCTTCTTTTAACGTTGTTGCCGCTGCTTTTCCTTCAGATAAAATGGTTTGGGCTTCTGATCGAGCTTGGTTTACAATTGCTTTACCTTCAGCATTTAATCTTTCCAATTCTTCCTTCGCTTTTTCAGCATCTTCCAGAGAAGATTGAATTAACTCTTCTCTGTCTTTTAACATTTTTAAAAGTGGTTTCCAGGCGAATTTTGCCAAAACAAACAAAAGCAATAAAAATGTCAGTATGGTCCAGACAAATAGTCCCGGATCAAGCTGGACTAAAGGGTTATTCATGAAATATCCTTTTTAGGTAATTATTTCATCAATACAATTAACAGGGCAAATACTTCACCCAAAATTGCCACACCTTCAAGTAAGAACAGGGGAAGATTAACGGCACCCGTGATCTTATCTGAAGCTTCTGGCTGCCGGGCAATACCTTCTGCAGCAGCAGCTGCCAAACGGCCAATACCAAGTCCGGCACCGATTACGATGAGTCCTAGACCAAGTCCTACTCCAAACAAATGAAGATTTTCCATCTTATGATTCTCCTTATTATTATTGATTAATGATGTACATTTATTGCCATACCGATAAATACAGCAGACAATAGTGTGAAAACATATGCCTGTACCAAAACGACGATAATCTCTAAACCTGAAATAGCTGTAGCCATTGGAATTGAGAAAAGAGCTACGCTTATCCCTGTAACAGTGCTATGAAACATATCAGCAAAAATAGCCATGAAAGATAAAATTGCTAGGATTGCGATATGTCCACCGGTCATGTTTGCTGCTAATCGCATGGTTAATGCAAAAGGTTTCACAAACATTCCGATAATCTCTATTGGGATCAGGATGATATATACTGGCCAAGCCAGTCCTGGTGGTGCTAAATTTTTCCAATGATTAATAAATCCATGAGTGCGGGATCCTGCTACCATTATTGCAAAGAAGGTGATCGTTGCCAGGCCAGCAGTTACGTTAAAATTTCCTGTCACCGTTGCGCCTCCATGTAACAGGCTATTAATAAAGTTGTGGTCTTCAACTCCAGGTGGTGGCGCATGAATATCTAAAATAAATCTATTAAACGCTCCTAAAATATCAAAAATGGGCAATAGTCCTACGCCATTTGCAAAAAGGATGAAAAAGAAAAAGGTCAGAATTATGGGTGCCCATGTATCTACATGTTTTGAGCCGACATTTGGTTGAACTATCGAATCGCGAATGAACTTTACAACTGCCTCTATTACATTCATCCACCCCTTTGGTTGAGGTTTATCTTGTTGTAAATATTTTCTAATAGGTATTATAACTGAACAAGCAACTAAAACAGCAACGATCCATAACATGAGCACATGCTTGGATACCGACAGATCAATGCCCCAAATATGTGGTAATTGTATGAGTGGATGATCTAATGAACTGTTAGAAACATGGTGGATAATGTTTTCACCAACTTGGTCTAATACACTTCCACCAGCGGTGTGGCTCTGCTCAGCAGCTTTACTCATTTAATGATGTAATTTTTACCTACTAAAAAATGGATTTAAAAAATAATGCCTCACTAATGTGAAGCGTTATAAAATAGCAGACAAAACTAATTACAAAAGGCACTGAATTGAAAGTGTAAAAAGTAAAGATATATATAAAATATGTCCCATAAAATATTATTTTGACCATAAAAGCTTTTGTCATTGCATTAGTCGTTCTTTCAGGTGTTTTTGTATATACAGATGTAATATAGATAATTGTACATACACCAACTGCTAATGGTGCGATCATCCCCAGAAACATTTCCCAACGAAAATCTGGGAAGAAAAATCCTGCAGCGAGCCCCCAAGATCCTAAGGTAAAAAAGGACAGATAAATGATAAACTTCATTTCTTTGGGGAGCCAAAAACTACTTTTATTAATTCGTAAAATCCCACTGCAATGCCCAGGAAAAGTCCTACCAAAAGTAACCACGGTCTGGTATTCAGGTATTTATCCAAGAGATATCCAAGACCTCCTAATAATAAAACTGCTCCTATCAGGGAATAGGAAGCTGCTGCTGCAGGACCACTTTCCCTAAGGATTTTTTGCATATAACGGAAAGAATTACTCCAAGAATTATTCTGATCAGATTTCATCGAATTATTATGGTTGCTTTCAGTAGAGTTATTGGCAAGAGAGGGATAATAAAGATGCGATATTATTCCTAATCCTTTCTCCTGATCCTAATCTTCTATACTATCACTCACTGAACTAACCAATTCGCATTTTCCCTTAAACTGTGCCCCTTCCTCAATTAAAAGGTGTTTATAAGTCAAATCTCCAAACAAAATTGAGAGACTTCCAAGAACAGCCCTATCTTTAACAATCACATTTCCTTCTACCTTTCCTCCGATATAAATATCACTAGCAATGATATCACCCAATACGCTTCCATTTTTTGCTACACGAATTGGTCCTTCTGTTGTAATGGTTCCAAAAATCTTTCCGTAAACGATCAACCCGCCGCTTAGTTCTATATTCCCATGAATAATTGCATCAGCGCCAATCATGGAATGGATATTTTTAAAGTTAATTTTGTTCATGGTACTGAGGACTTACGTCAGTTTTAGTGTAACCCGGGAAAAATTCCAGAGGATCCAAGACTTTCCCTTCTTTCCAAATCTCAAAATGCAGGTGAGGTCCAGTCGTGATTCCTGTACTGCCAACCAGAGCAACAACATCCCCCCGTTTCACAAAATCCCTTTGTTTTTTTATATTATTTTGGTGATGGCCATAGTGGGTAAAATAACCATCTCCGTGGTAAAGAATTACTACATTTCCCAGGTCGTAGGTCCAGTCTGAAAATACAACAAATCCGGAAGCTGAAGCTAAGACTGGTTTCCCCTCCACTGCAGCTATGTCAATTCCATAATGATTTTGATCTAGGGAAAATGCTGACGTATTCATTCGTTGAGTGACAAAACCTTCGACTGGTATCTGTGAGGGAACATTTTCCATATAACTAATAGGAAGGTTTTCGCTGTTATTCAGATGGATATTTTGAGACATTTCTTCAGTATCTGTTGTTTTTTGAATCAAAGCAAGATCAGTGCCCAGGGATTTACGGATTTGTCTATCCATATATTTCATTCGTTGAAGATCATCCATGAGATTCATTACAGTTACCCGCTCTGTCACTGTTTTATCATATTTTTCTTGCATGGCTTGATAATCTTTTAGTTTTGGCACTGAATAAATTCCAAATCCAATCACTCCAATGATGATTAATACAACCAAGAGAACCAAAGACCAAAGCCAAACGTATCGGACAGAAAACTGCCGATTCCGATCATCACTATCCGGGATGAGAATGACTGTAAACTTCGATGGACTCATCTATTCGAGGGAACGAATCATTTCAGTGATTCTTTCCAGATCATCATCTGAAAAATAGCTGACCTCAATGGAACCGCTTCCTTTTTTGTAAATTATTCGAACCTTGGTACCCAAAATTGATATCAACTCATCCTCAAGTCTTTTGATTTGAGGACTTACTTTTCTAATAACCTTTTTTCTCAACTCTAGTTTTTTTGAAGTTTTCTCTTTGGCCCAATCTTCTGCAGCGCGTACGCTCATTTTCCCCTTGATAATTTTCTTCCAAAGTCCAATCATTGAATTATGTGTTTTCATCATTAAAATTGCACGGCCATGTCCGGCAGACAGCCTCCCATTTCGAATGCTCTCTTTGATCTCTCTAGGGAGGGTTAAGAGCCGTAAGGAATTGGAAATGGTCGCTCGTTTCTTTCCTACCGATTTTGCAATTTTCTCCTGGGACAATTTGAATCTATTGTTTAAATAGATGTATGCTTCTGCTTCTTCAATTGGGTTAAGGTTTTCTCTTTGAATATTTTCAATCAGTGCCATCTCGATCATCTCTGCATCATCAGCCACATCAATAATATAAACCGGGATTTTTTTCAGTCCGGCTTTTTTGGAGGCGCGCAACCTTCTTTCGCCTGCGATGAGAATAAACTGATTACCTGCTTTTTGTACTGTTATTGGAGTCAGGATCCCCTTTTCTTTAATAGATGCTGTGAGTTCTTCCAGGGAAGTTTCGTCAAATTTCTGCCTTGGTTGATGGGGATTAGGTTTGATGGAACGAATGGAGATTTTATCCACCCCATGGTGGTCCGGGATCTTTTCAGCGCTATACGGTTGAATCAGGGCTTCTAGACCTTTTCCCAATCGTTTATTTGACACGTTCCAGTATCTCCTCAATTAAATTCATATAATTTCTGGCTCCCGTTGAATTCGCATCATACAGAAGAGCAGGTTTCCCAAAGCTGGGAGCTTCACCAAGGCGGACGTTACGATGAATCACTGTCTCAAACAATTTGTCTTCGAAATAACTTTTTACTTCCTCAGTTACTTCTTTAGAGAGGTTTAGCCGCCTATCGTACATTGTTAAAAGAACACCAGTAATAACCAAGTTTGGATTGATATGTTTCTGAATGAGTCGAATGGTGTTTAGGAGTTGGCCGAGACCTTCCAGAGCATAATATTCACACTGAATAGGAATGATGATTGAATCAGAAGCTGCCAGTGCATTGATGGTAAGCAATCCCAGGGATGGTGGACAGTCGATGATAATATAATCATATTTGTTTTGTAGTTTTTTCAAAAACGATTTGAGTTGATATTCTCTTGCCATGATACTCACAAGTTCAACTTCCGCACCGACTAAATCATTGGTGGAAGAGATTAAATCAAGGTATTCAATTTCTGTATGTGTAATAGCTTTAGTGATTGAAGTTCCCCGAATTAATACATCATATATAGTCGCAGATATATCCTTGGTAAGATTAGCGATTCCCGTGGTTGAATTACATTGGGGATCTAAGTCTATGAGAAGAGTCTTACATTCCGTTACTGCTAAACCAACAGCAATATTCACCGCGGATGTGGTTTTACCCACCCCTCCTTTTTGATTGACTAGGGAAAAAATATGTGACATAAAATTTGTTTGAAAAATGAATCGAAATTTACTGGAAAGACAGTTGTGAAAACAAGATGCATCCTCCAAATCATTCTACCAGAAGGAATCATATTGATTTATTTGTACACTAGTCAGGGCAGAAGTAAATTCTTTATAGAGGTTGTCCAAAAAATTAATTTCCATTTTAATGAAAGCACTGATTAAAAAAAGTCCTGAAAAGGGTATTTGGCTAGAAGATGTCCCAATTCCAGAAGTTGATACAAACGATGTATTAATCCGGATTCAAAAGACTGCTATTTGTGGAACAGATCTCCACATTTATCAATGGAATGAATGGGCAGAGAGAACCATTAAAACTCCATTGGTTACCGGACATGAATTTTCGGGAGTTGTTCAGGCAATTGGTCCCGGGGTAACCCATTACAAAAAAGGAGATCGGGTATCTGGCGAAGGACATATTACCTGCGGATACTGCCGGAATTGTCGGGCAGGGAAACGACACTTGTGTCATAAGACTGTCGGAATCGGAATCAATAGAGATGGTGCTTTTGCAGAATATCTTGTTATACCCGAACGAAATGTATGGCCTCTCCATCCGGATATTTCATCAGATATTGCTGCCTGTTTTGACCCGTTTGGTAATGCAACACATACTGCTCTTTCTTTCGAAATGGTCGCAGAAGATGTGCTCATTACAGGAGCAGGCCCGATTGGAATTATGGCAGCCGCAATTTGCAATTTTGTAGGAGCCCGTCATGTAGTGATTACAGATGTGAATGAGTATCGCTTGAAACTGGCAAAAAAAATGGGGGCGTCCATGGCACTGAATGTCACCCATGATAGTATTAAAGATGCGATCAAAGAACTGGGGATGTCAAATGGATTTGATATCGGGTTGGAAATGTCAGGTGCTCCGGGTGCGTTCAATGATATGCTTCAAAATATGTATCACGGTGGACGAATTGCTTTGCTCGGGATTCTTTCAAAATCCACGCAAATTAATTGGGACGATATTATTTTTAAAGGTCTTCATATCAAGGGGATTTATGGTAGAGAAATGTTCGAAACGTGGTATAAAATGACACAAATGCTGAGAAGCGGTCTTGATATATCTAAAGTTATCACACACCGCTTTCCCATTGATAAATTTCAGGAAGGGTTTGATATCATGGAATCCGGTCAATGCGGCAAGGTGATATTAGACTGGGAATCTTAAAAAGAATATCGAAACTCTTAACAACTGACAGATTTTGCAAAAGATGAAAAAAGCAAAACATATTTATCAGGATACTCTTTCGCAAATCCGGCAGGAAGGTTTATATAAAACTGAACGGACAATTACCACGCCACAGGATGTTGAAATTTCCACGGTTGAAGGTGGTGAAGTATTAAATTTTTGTGCAAATAATTATCTGGGCCTTGCAAACAATCCAACGGTGATTTCTGCCGCAAAACAGGCGCTGGATCAGTATGGATTCGGGATGGCATCAGTACGATTTATTTGCGGTACACAGGATTTACACAAGGATCTGGAAAAGACCATATCTACTTTTTTAAGTACAGATGACACTATATTATACACCAGTTGTTTTGATGCAAACGGCGGTCTGTTTGAAACTATTCTCAGTACAGAAGATGCTGTTATAAGTGATACGCTGAACCATGCATCGATCATTGACGGTATTCGTCTTTGTAAAGCTCAGCGATACAGGTATGCGAACAGTGATATGGTGGACTTAGAAGAAAAGTTGAAGGAGGCTCAAAATGCACGTCTTAGGCTTATTGCAACGGATGGGGTCTTTTCCATGGATGGAACCATCGCTAAATTGGATAAAATTGTGTCATTGGCAGAAAAGTATGATGCCATGGTTATGGTGGATGATTCCCATGCCACAGGATTTGTAGGAAAGACTGGACGAGGTTCCGGTGAATATAATGGTGTGTTGAACAAAATTGATATAATCACATCAACCTTAGGAAAAGCCCTCGGGGGGGCATCGGGAGGTTTTACTACTGGAAGGAAAGAAATTATTGATTTACTACGGCAAAGATCCCGTCCATACTTGTTTTCTAACACGTTAGCGCCGTCTATTGTTGCTGCCGGGCAAAAGGTTTTTGAAAAACTTTCAGCAACCACTGACCTGCGGGATAAACTGGAAGAAAATACTCATTTCTTTCGTGCCGGAATGACAGAAGCTGGCTTTGATATTATAGAAGGGACACACCCAATTGTCCCAGTTATGCTTTATAATGCTGATCTTGCACAAAAAATGGCTAATGAATTGCTGTTGGAAGGCATCTACGTAATTGGATTCTTTTATCCAGTTGTTCCAAGAGAAAAGGCAAGGATTAGAGTACAAATATCAGCTGCCCATGAAAGGGAACACTTATCCCGGGCAATTGAGGTCTTTAAAAAGATTGGGAAAAAATTACAGATTATTTGAAAAAGGATTTATATCGTTATAGGGTTTCCCCTGGATTAAAAAGTATTTTTTCTAAATCTTGACACATCTCTTTTCTATATAATAACTTCTACAATCATTTTTGGATGCCAAATTGCCCGGGCGAACTCAGAAAAATATGAATATGCACAAGAAATCTGAACTACAAGTTATAATGCTGGTTTTTTTGCTTTCAGCATTTACTCTCAAAGGCCAAATCCATGATGCTAGTTCCTATAAAAGAATATCCTCTTCCCCAGTAAAAATCGAAAATAACACAGGAGATTTTATAACTCGTAATTCTGTTGTCTATTTAGAAGAAACGATAGATCCCGGGAAATATATTGTCGGCCCGGGCGACGAATTTTCATTTAATATGCTCTCCAGTGATGGGATTGTATCATTACTCCTAACAATTACCCCAACAGGGGGAATTTTGATCCCTGCTGTTGGTGTTATTTTTGTTGATAAATTATCTTTAAATGTTGCTATTGAAAAAATAAAAAAAATGTGCCTTGAAAAATATAACAATGCAAAAATTAATATATCCCTCATGAGTTTGAGACGATTTAAAATTCAAATCTCTGGAGCTGTAAATTCTCCTGGATTCGTCAATATTAATCCAGTGAGTCGTTTAGGAGATATTATAAATGTGGTGGGGGGGTTTCACCAATTAGCCAAAGAACATAATATAGAAATCCAAAGTCCCTCCGGTGAGAAAAGATATGTAAACTATACAAATTTTGTTATCAACGGAGATTTAGATGCGAATCCACAATTCATTGAAGGAGATAAAATTTATGTACCATTTGGTAATATTGAGGATGAGGGTGTTATCCTTAGAGGAGCTATAAAAGGTAAGGGATATGATATTATTCAAACAGGAGAGACTCTACAGAATTTACTTCAACGAAAAATTAAGTTGGACCAGAATGCAGATATTTCAAACATTTTAATAACACGGGAAAACAATGATGTAAAAGAAGTGATAGTTGTTTCTCCTAAAATATTTTCTTCCACAATAATTAAGCCAGGAGATATAATCGATTTTTCTGAGGAAAAAGCTGTAATGGTTAATGGATTTGTCAAGGTGCCTGGCAAATACAAATTCTCCCCTGGATTTAAGGCAGCGGACTATATAGGAATTGCTGGTGGAAATTTAGTTGATGGAGATTCCAAGAAGGTTACTATATATCATACAAATGGGAGTATAGAAGTGGGACAATCTATTACTGTTCAAAGAGGTGATGTACTTGTTGTTCCGCAAACGAGGATGAGCATGTTTTTTGGTAAATTATCTTTATTAGAGTTGGTATCTGCTGTTTTTACAATTTATTTAGCCTTTTTGGCAGCGGGAGCATAATAATATAGTGGATTTAACTCCCCACGAAGAAAAGATATTAGAACTCATCA
>CAJWIT010000001.1 GCA_913041945.1 uncultured Fidelibacterota bacterium | reverse complement strand
AGAATACCACCAAGAATATGTTTTTATTTTTCATGCTCTAATCTCCAATTAAAAGTTGACACCAAATACAAGGAATGATGTTTCCTGATCTGGATTTATGATGTATGATGCAGAAAATTTATCCCTGCTGGTGGTAAGGCCAATATTCACTATCTGGAATGAATCTTTTTCTTCTTCACCCTCTATGGTATGCATCCCGTTTCCGGCGCCAAATAAAAATGGACCGTAGCTTGCTTCTAGGTAAATGGATTTATCAGGGTCGATTAAAAAATATCCCCCAGTAATGCTAACAGGCCCTAGATTTGAGCCTAAGCTGATTTCAACAAAGTGAGAGCCCGTTTTTTCTGAATAATCAAAAATATTATCTTCACCAGCATAAGCTGGGAAAAAATAATCGGTCACTGTTAAAGAAAATGAGCCCAGGTCTGCAGATATATAAATATCATTTTCATTGGCACTGCCGCTATTAACCGCCCAGGAGCTCCATGCGCCTAAAGTGAATTTCCCTTTTTTAAATTCTATATAAGGTTGAAGCGCTGCAGCATTCCCAAAATCAGTTCCCCTCCACACATTCCGGCTAACCACATCTGTTCCTATAGTTGTATTCCCGTACAATGTGGACAATATCAATACTGAATATATAATTGAAACGGCAAAACCTTTCATTTACGTGCCTCCTTTTTACTTTATGGGTTATTAGGTTTAGACTATTGATTATTTATAACCAACAATTAACTATGATAATATATTAGGAATTAATACAATTATACAATATATATTTAAGTATAATTGAAATAATTACTTAAAATATAATGTATTTATGTTATTAATATAAATTAATTTTTCCAGCCACCTTCTGAATGTTGCCTATGTTAATGACCTAAAATCCAAAAGCTTTTTCTACCTTTCCGTAGATAGCGAGTAGTTTTCCCCATTCAAAAAGTTGCCGCACTGAGTAAAGACATCTGGAACCATAACACATTCATAAATAGATGCTTCGTTTTGGTTATCTACTTGTTTAAACCCTTAACGAATAAAATCACGGAAAATGGTGACTGATTCTGAAAAGTTCAGTTTATATCTCAGTGTATGAAACGCAACGCGTTTTATTGGAGTACTCATTTTTAAGTGTTTATATATTTAAGTACGGAAGCACTGATGTGACCTGAGTATAGTACCTGAACATTTACAAAAAAAATAGGGGAGGAAATGACAATAAAATCTATTTCGAATCATGGAATGCATTCTGTACTTTTTTCCTGGACTTAAAAGAAAAACACATCAACTCTGGGAAAAAAATTATCTTTAATAATCAAAAAATAGTATTGTATAGATTTATCCATAGTTATCAATATAATTTGGGATAAATTTTTTATGGAATTTTTTTTCTATATCAAAGTCTTTTTTAGAAAATCTAATATTGTTTTACAAAAAACATAACAAACCGCGGGAGGAAGATGTTTACTGATGTGCCAAATGATTAGATTGTTGAGGGTACAATGGTATATTGTTACAGTATTATTATTTATTTCTTGTAATTCAGGAATGAAAAAGGAAGCCGAGACCTATCGTAATCCTATAATCTCTGGTTTTGCTCCAGACCCGAGTATTTGCCGTGTTGGGGATGATTACTATTTAATTAATTCAACTTTTGAATATTTTCCTGGAATTCCAATCTATCACAGTAGGGATTTGGTGAATTGGGAGTTAATTGCCAACGCACTTTATTCCGTAAATCAAAATGTAAATATGGATTCCATTAATTCCAGTGCAGGAATTCATGCTCCTACCATTCGCTACCATGAAGGATTATTTTATATCACCACAACAAATAATCTAAACGGGGAAATGATAAATTTTATTATAACCGCAGAAGATCCTAAGGGTCCATGGTCAAAGGCTTATATATTAAAAGATGCCCCTGGGATTGACCCCTCTCTGTTTTTTGATGATGATAAAAAAGTATGGTACACGGGTTCAAGTGTCCCGCCTGATCCGGAATTTGATGGACAATCAGAAATATGGATGCAAGAGCTAGATCTGAACAAAATGCAGTTAATGGGAAAAAAGTACTATTTAACAAGAGGATTTAGCAATGGCACATGGGCAGAAGGACCACATATTTATAAGGATGGAGATTATTACTATCTCATGATTTCGGAAGGAGGGACATTGCATAACCATGCTGTGACAATTGCTGTGAGTAAAATAATTACCGGACCTTATATTGCAAATGCGAGAAATCCAATATTAACTCATCGACATTTAAGTTTGGATCATCCGATTATTGCGGTCGGTCATGGTGATTTAGTTCAAACAAAAGAAAATGATTGGTATATGGTTGCATTAGGGTTTCGCCCCATTGAAAAGAAATATAAAAATCTTGGACGTGAAACTTTTTTAATTCCCGTAATCTGGGAAACCGAACCTTATTGGTGGAAAGATGAAAAAATAGCTTGGCCGGTATGTAGCCCAAAAGCCGGGAAAGTTGAGTTTAAGTACCCTGTTCCATTCCCAGGGACAAGACAGTTGAAAATAAATGAATTTTATGATAATTTTGACGAGACTAAACTAAGCTTTGAATGGAATTTTCGCAGAACACCTACGGCAACTTTTCATAGTTTTAATAAAAAGAAAGGGTTTCTTAGAATTTATTTAAAAGAGGGGTTTATAGCAGAGCAGAGCCAATATTCATTTGTAGGAATTAGACAAAGACATTTCCAAATGGAAGCAAAATCAAAGATGGAATTCAATCCAGCTGGTAATGAAGAGGCTGGAATGACCGTAATACAAAATGATCGTTCAGCCTATGTTATGTCTTTAATGGATGGGAAAATACAGCTTCACCATTTTTTCCATGGAATTGATTCCCTGCTTGCGAGTCATTCATACAAAAAAAATACTGTGTTTTGGAATATTTCCGCTGATTATTTAGATTATGATTTTTCTTATTCACAAGATGGAAAAAAGTGGGTTTCACTTTTTAATAATGCAGATGGCTCTAAGCTTAGCCCAGAATCTTCGGGGTGGACCTATACAGGAGTCTACATTGGTCTTTATGGTTCATCAAACAATTCAACATCAACCAATTATGCAGATTTTGATTGGTTCCAGTACAAAGGTGTTTCTGAATAAATATGAGATTTAATCTCTTCAATAGGATAACAGGGATTGCTATTAATTCTCTCATGCTTTGTTGTTTAATTATCAGTCCGAGTTGTAATTCAACCCAGAATACATTAATTAATATTCAAAACAAACACCAGTTGGATACGATTTTAAATCAATATGTTGATGAAGGATATTTTCCGTTTTTATTTGTACGGCTTGAAGATAAAAATGGACGCGCTATCTATGAACATTGTCGAATCAACAGAAATTTAATTCCGAAAAAAGTTATTGATAAACAAACTTGGATCAGGATTTGGTCCATGAGCAAGATTATCACTATAACCATCGTTATGGATTTGGTTGAAGACGGATATCTACATCTTGATGAACCTGTAACAAAATATGTTCCGGAGTTTGATAGTCTTCAAGTTGCTGTTAATGAGAACGGGATTCCCCTTGGTCAGATTCAAAATAAAAATATTGGTTGCAAGTATACACTGGTTAAACCTGACTCTATCATGACCCTTCGACACTTAATAAATCATCAAGCTGGATTTTATTATGCAACAACCGGAATAGATTGCATTGACTCAATTCTTGTATCAAAAAATTTACCCCACGCATCAGACTCTGATGATTTAATAAATCGTCTTGCAACAGTTCCTCTTCTTTTACATCCGGGATCAAAATATTATTATGGTACAAACACAACCATTCTTGGTATGGCTGCAGAACGAGCTACAGGATTAAGTCTCAAAAATTTAGTTGAAACGAAATTATTTAATCGTTTAAATATCCAAGGATTGAAATATAATCTTTCTAAAGGGGAAACGTTACTTCCTTATTTCACTGGCATTGATTCAATATTACGAATTGCACAAACAGGAGAGCTGGATATATTCGGCCCCGATTTACCTTTTTATAGCCCGGACAATCAGTTATACTTAGGAGGGGAAGGTATGGTTGCAACTGCCGATGGTTATGCCGATTTTTTAAGAATCTTCCTACACAATGGAAAGTTAAATGATAAACGGTTTCTGGATGAAAACACCATTGATGAAATTGTTTCCCCACATACACAAATTAATAGCCCCTGGGGTTATAATGGATATAATCTTTGGGTCACGGGAGATACGTTAAGAAAAAGAGGATGGGGTGAGGAAGGTCTTTGGCAGGGTGGCGGCTATGAAGGTACCCAGTTTTGGATCGATTCAGAGCGGGAGTTTGTAGGTGTAATAATGACCCAGGTTCATCATACGCCTAATGGTGGTTGGGATATGTATAATGACTTTCGTGGTGCACTATATCAGCAATTTTGGAAAGATGAACGATAGGTTGGCATTCCTTCTATTATTGAGTAAAAGCCAAAAAAATATTCTTACGGTTTAAACCATGATGATCTTCCGGCAAAACGGACGTTCATTCTGCGTTTATAATGTTTAATATATGACAGGCAGCTATACCGGCAGTCTCAGTTCTAAGCCGGCTATCTCCCAGTGATATGGATTGAAATTCATATTTTTGAGCTTCTTTTACCTCATCAGATGAATAACCGCCCTCAGGCCCAATTAATACACAATAGTTACTTTTTGGAATTGTTTCGTGAAAAAGGAGATTTTTGTTTGTACTGTCCAGATGTCCGATATATCTTTCTTTATTCGTACAATTGGTTAAAAAATCTATTATGGAAACCATCTCGTTAATCGCGGGCAGATAGGCTTTTAGTGACTGTTTCATAGAGGAAATAGCCCTTTTTTGTGTTCGTCTTATCCTGATATTTCTCCGTTTGGAGTTTTCAGTAAGGATAAAACTGATTTCCTGGGCACCAATTTCTACTGCTTTTTCTACAAACCATTCCACCCGGCTGTGGTTCTTCGGGGGGGGGCATGGCAATATGAATATAATGATTTTTATACCCGATTTTTTCTCTGCAGTCTATGGTTTTTAGCTGACAGTCATGTAGATCTTCCGTTTCGATGAGAGTTTTATAGTAGTTTCCCTTTCCATCCACCACCCTAATTGTATCGCCGGATTGTTTTCTCAGCACTCTTAAACAGTGATGAGCTTCGTCCTCTGGCAGCAGGATTTTATCATCATAAATTTTACGGGAATCAAACAATTGGGTCATTGTTTTATATTTCGAATTAGTATTTTTTTGGCTGGTCATTAATATTCCCGAAAAGAGTACAATACTATACCATTGATTTGAAAATCATCTGTTTCATTTATATGGATGATGGGGTAGTCCGGATTACGCGGGTGGAGTTCTATTTTGTGATTTTGAGGATAATAGCGTTTCAACGTGGCTTCTCCATTGATCAGCGCAACAATGGACTGCCCCGGTTCTGCTGATTGAGTTTTGCGTACAATAATATAGTCTCCGTCTTCAATGTGGTCATCAATCATAGAGTTACCCTTAATTTTTAGGACGAAATTGTCCGGATGAACCAGAGGAGCTGGTACTTCTACAGATTCCGCATTTTCCAAGGCTTCAATGGGAGTGCCGGCGGCAATGAATCCTAAAAGCGGCAACCGGGCAGACGCAGGATGTTTTTCTGTAAGGGTTAACGCCCGCTTGCTGTTTGGGCCTCCGGTACGGTTTAAATGACCGTTTTTTATTAGTGTTTTAACATACCAGTTCACCGTTCCCAAAGAAGAAAACCTCAGGGCACTCATGATTTCTGCATAAGAAGGCGACTGGCCGTATGTTAGAGCGTGCCGCTGAATAAGATCCAAAAATTGCTGCTGTTTTGTAGATAGGGGTTTTTGCACTAAATACTCGTAAGTTAGTCGTAAGTATTTTAATTGTTTTCTATATTAAAATCAAGATATTTTAAAATTTATTCTTTCTACACACTTGGGTTCTGTCGGAACTTTATCCATGCTGTTTTTTTGTAAACAGGCAGAATTCCAAAATGAGTGTGCGGCATAGAAACTGTCCATGGAACCCGTAATCCTGATTGTTCTTGATGGAGTGGGGCATAATGAAAACCCCAAAGGCAATGCAGTTCTGGCAGCTCATACTCCTAATCTGGATGCCTATAAAGAACAATATCCATGGACATTATTGGATGCTTCCGGAGAAGCGGTGGGGCTTCCGCCGGGATTTCAGGGCTCCAGCGAAGTTGGACACCTGAGCATGGGCGCAGGGAGAATCATTATTCAGGAATTGAAGCGGATTAATGATCAGTTAGTAGATGGTAGTTTGTTTAAATCTCCTGTGTGGGACCATCTCATAGAAAACTGGAGATCCAATCAGTCCCAACTCCATTTTATGGGCTTGCTTCAGGATGAAGGCGTTCATTCCCATCAGGATCATCTCTTCAAATTCATGCACCGTGCCAGAAGTGAATATCCAGAGGGAAGAATCATAATCCACCCTTTTTTGGATGGAAGAGACACTCCTCCCTGGAGCACCCTGGGGTACTTTACTGCCCTTCGCCGGGAAATGGAAACAGCTGGTGGGTGTGAAATTGGCACGTTTATGGGACGGTATTATGGTATGGATCGTGCAAAAAACTGGAAGCTGACAGATCAGGCGTTTCGTTGTATTGTGGAGGGTCTGGGAATTCAAACAGCCGATCCGGAGTTTGCAATTAAAACATCATACGAACATGACAAAACACCATCAGGGGCAGACATGTTTGATGAATATATTCTTCCTCATGTGACAAACGGTTATTCCGGCGTTGAAGATGGAGACAGCATTCTCCATACAAACTACCGTCAAGACCGGGCAATTCAGCTTTCCAGGGCTTTCACAGACATAGAATATCCCGGGGCCTTGCCGAGGATTCCAGATATATGTTTTGCTGGTCTTACCCGTTATTATGATGAATTTAAACCTTATATTCTTGGCAGTTTTAATGATGGACATGTACAGTTAGATGAGTTAGTAGGACAGATTATTTCTGAAGCTGGTTTTCGTCAACTTCGTTTAGCAGAAACTCAGAAATTTCGTCACGTAACCAGTTTTTTCAATGGAAAATCTACGACACCGTTTTCAAATGAAGATCAGGTGGAAGTTTCCGGTAGATTTGACCCGGCTACGTTCGCAGACCATCCGGAAATGGAAGCATATAATATTGTAGATAAATTTATGGAGTTGACTCAGTCAAATCCTTATCAATTCATTTTAGTTAATTTTGCGAATGGGGATATGGTTGGTCACACTGGGAATTTTGATTCTGCAGTCAAAGCAGTGGAGATTTTGGATGAATGTGCTGGAAAAATTGTTGACCGTGTTTTAGAGTTAAATGGACAAATACTTATTACAGCCGATCATGGGAATTGCGATCAAATGATTAATTATGATACAGGGCAAGCCCGGACAAGTCATTCCACAGTACCTGTTGAATGTATTTATATTGCTGAAGATTCTCCGGGAAAATCAATGGTAAAAAGAGGAAAGCTTTCGGACATTGGTCCTTCTCTATTGTATTTGCTGGATTTGGATATACCTCCCAAAATGACGGCTGTTAATTTGATAAATAATTGAAGATATTTTTTAATAAGAGTGAGTTAAGAAATTTGTATATGTCTGACACACTCTTTATCTTTGATACTTGTCAGTTTTTATGACTTATAAGAAAGATACAAAATAGTGGAGAAAGCGATCTTGTTATTAGAAGATAGACGGTTTTTTACAGGAAAACCCTTCGGTGCTGAGGGCGAAACCGTTGGTGAAGTTTGCTTCAATACAGGGATGACTGGATATCAGGAAATTCTCACGGATCCATCCTACTGCCGGCAAATTGTGACCATGACGGCCCCGCACATTGGAAATTACGGCGTGAATCCGGATGATATTGAATCCGATAAAATTCAGGTTGCAGGATTTGTGGTTAAAGAAGGCACAAATATTCCATCTAACTGGCGATCAACACAATGCATAGATAACTACCTAAAAGAACAAAATATAGTTGGAATTCAGGGTGTTGATACGCGGGCCCTCACCCGGCACATTCGTGATCAAGGAGCTATGAACGGAATCATATCTACAGTTGATATTGATATAGATTCACTGAAAAAGCGATTAACCAAAGCTCCAAATATGAGAGGACTAGACCTGGCGAAAGAAGTCACAACTGCAAAATGCTATGGTTGGTCTAAAGGCAGCGAAACAAAATTCAAAGTTGCTGCCATTGACTACGGTATTAAGCATAATATACTGCGCCAGCTTGAAAGTCATAGCTGTGATATAACTATTTTCCCCGCACAAACTTCTGCCGGCGAAATTTTAGAATTCAACCCCGATGGTATATTTCTTTCAAACGGTCCGGGTGATCCTGCAGCAGTAAGTTATGGGATTGAAGCGGTTAAAAAACTGCTGGACAAAAAGCCCATTTTCGGGATTTGTCTTGGGCATCAAATTTTAGCGCTTGCACTAGGAGCAAAAACATTCAAACTCAAGTTTGGCCACCGCGGCATTAATCATCCGGTAAAAAATCTTGAGAATGGGACAGTGGAGATTACCAGCCAAAACCATGGGTTTGCCGTTGATATAGACACACTCCCACAAAATGTAATTCCAACCCACGTAAACTTAAACGACAATACGTCGGAAGGGATTCGTTGTAAGGATGTTCCGGCGTTTTCTGTTCAGTATCATCCTGAATCTAGTCCAGGCCCCCATGACAGTCGCTATTTATTTAAGCAATTCGTAGATTTGATGGATGCCAAAAAGAACTGATATAGAATCCATTTTAATCATTGGTGCTGGGCCCATTGTGATTGGCCAGGCTTGCGAGTTTGACTATTCCGGTACTCAGGCCACGCGTGCTTTAAAAGAAGAGGGATATCGCGTGATTCTGATCAATTCAAATCCGGCGACCATTATGACGGATCCAGAATTATCAGATGCTACCTATATTGAACCAATTACTCCAGAATATGTAACTGCCATTATTGATAAAGAAAAACCGGATGCTATCCTGCCAACGGTAGGTGGACAAACAGCCCTAAATCTGTGCATGGATCTGCACAGACAGGGGATTCTTGAGAAATATGGTGTTCAGCTTATAGGTGCCCAGGTGGAGGCGATCGAAAAAGCTGAGGATCGTGAACGATTTAAGGAAGTGATGGATGCTGCAGGCATTAATACTGCAAAGGGCGGATTTGTCCATTCCTGGAAAGAAGCAAAATTACTTTTGGAAACCATAGAGTTTCCTGTCATCATCCGTCCCTCTTTTACGCTGGGAGGTACCGGTGGATCGGTGGCATACAATAGCGAAGAGTTTCGTGAATTACTGGAGAATGGGCTTCACGCCAGTCCAATTACTGAAGTGCTGATAGAAGAATCTCTTCTGGGTTGGAAAGAGTTCGAATTGGAAGTCATCCGGGATAAATCGGACAATGCTATTATCATTTGTTCCATCGAAAATATTGATCCCATGGGCATACATACCGGCGATTCAGTAACAGTGGCACCAGCCATGACACTCACAGATAAGGAATACCAGCAGATGCGCAACTGGGCCCTGCAGTGCCTCCGGACCATCGGTGTGGAAACGGGGGGATCCAATGTCCAGTTTGCTGTTAATCCTGATGATGGTCGTATGGTCATCATCGAGATGAACCCGAGGGTAAGTCGTTCATCTGCTTTGGCCAGCAAAGCCACAGGATTTCCAATCGCCAAAGTAGCTGCTAAACTGGCTGTGGGTTATACTCTTGATGAATTACCAAATGACATCACAGGGAAAACACTGGCTGCATTTGAACCTACCATTGATTATATCGTGACAAAGGTGCCCCGTTTTGATTTTGAAAAATTTCCATCAGCCACCGGACACTTGGGCGTGCAGATGCAGAGTGTTGGTGAAGTCATGTCCATTGGGCGAACATTTAGGGAATCGTTGCAAAAAGCATTTCGGTCCCTGGAAGTTGGGTTAGATGGATTGGAACCAAAACCACCGGCAGAAGGAGATCCGGATGTGAGCCGTGCCCGGTCACTGGATATGTCCACGTTGCGATACGGCACAGCATTTCGTTTACTGAAAGTCCGCCAGGCATTCTTGGAAGGGCAGTCTGTTGAAGATATATTTAATGTTACAAAAATTGACCCTTGGTTTTTAGACCAGATCAAACAGATTATTGTATCAAATGGTGGCAGCTCCATGCGACAATTAAAACATGATGGGTTTTCTGATAAACAAATCGGGCGCATGACAGGAAAAACAGAAGGTAATATCCGTAAACAGCGCAAAGCAGAAAAGGTTTTTCCCGCTTATAAGGTGGTGGATACCTGTGCCGCAGAGTTTGAAGCCAAGACGCCCTATTGTTACTCCACCTATGATGAAGAAAATGAAATTACTCCATTAGAAGGGAAGAAGGTCATGATATTGGGCGGAGGTCCAAACCGCATTGGCCAGGGGATCGAATTTGACTACTGCTGTGTCCAGGCGGTATTTGGTTTGAAAGATGTGGGATTTAAAACAATCATGGTGAATTGCAACCCTGAAACCGTCAGTACCGATTTTGATCTTGTTGACCGCCTGTATTTTGAGCCGGTGACGCTTGAAGATGTATTGAACATTGTTGAATTTGAAAAGCCTGACGGTATTTTAGTTCAATTCGGTGGACAGACACCGCTTAAAATTGCCAATGCACTGGCAGACGCAGGAGCTCCTATCATTGGTACATCCCCGCATAGCATTGACTTGGCAGAAGACAGGGAAAAGTTTGGAAAAGTCCTAAAAAAACTGGATGTAGTATGTCCGCAATACGGAACAGGAAGAACGCTGGATGAAGTGGTTGCAGTAGCCGAAGAGATCGGTTTCCCGGTGTTAGCACGACCCAGTTATGTGTTGGGTGGCCGAGCGATGGAGATCGTCTATTCCAAGGAACAATTGATTGATTATATCGCCCGTTCAGCAGATGTGACAGAAGGCCACCCGATCCTGATTGATGAGTTTCTGGAAGATGCTTTTGAGTTTGACGTGGATGCACTTTGTGATGGAGTGGCGGTTCACATTGGTGGTATTATGCAGCACATTGAAGAAGCCGGGATTCATTCCGGCGACTCCGCCTGCGTGCTGCCGCCATATCGGATCACAACCGATGCCATGGACGAGATCATTCTCACGACCAGGATTCTTGCTTTAGAATTAAGTGTAGTGGGACTTATTAATTTGCAGTTCGCTTATAAAAACGGTCAGGTTTATGTACTGGAAGTCAATCCACGGGCCAGTAGAACCGTTCCTTTTGTGAGCAAAGCGACCAACGTACCATTAGCAAGAATTGCAGCAAAACTAGCTACAGGAATAAAACTAAAAGACATGGAGATTAAACAGTGGGACGAAATCAATCATATTGCTGTGAAAGAAGCTGTCTTGCCTTTTAATAAATTTCCTTCTGAATCCATTTTCTTAAGCCCGGAAATGAAATCAACCGGGGAAGTAATGGGGATTTCTGATACTTTTGGTCAATCGTTTAGACGAGCATCAATTAGTGCTGGGAATATAATTTATGATTCAGGAACGGTGTTCATTTCTGTTAATGATGTGGATAAAATGGATGCGATTACTCTGGCACGGGATTTGTCCGAAATTGGGTTCAAACTTGTGGCAACCTCAGGAACGGCTAAAGAAATCAAGAGAAATGGAATCCCAGTTGAATCCATTTTTAAAGTGGGAGAAGGACGTCCCAATGCAGTGGATGGTATCAAAAACGGAGAAATTCAATTGGTGATTAATACGCCAATGGGGAAACAAGCAAGATATGATGAAGAGTCTATAGGTCAAGCATGTATCCAAAAGGGAATTATGGCGATTACAACGTTGTCTGGTGCAGAAGCAGCGGTTCGTGCGATTCGTTCGGAAAAAGGAGTGTATGTGAAACCCCTCCAAAATTATTTTTAGTTAATAAAAATGTTACAAGCTAACGAGAGTTATATAATCCGATATTGATGAAAGACAAGATATGTCTTATTACCGGCGCCACGGACGGCATTGGGAAGGAAACAGCAAGATGTCTTGGTAAACAGAATGCACAATTAATTCTCGTTGGCCGTAATCCGGAAAAAGGAGAGAAGGTTCGAAAAAAACTCATAGCAAAAACAGGGAATAATCAGATTGAAATATTGACAGCAGACCTATCAAATATGAAAGCGATACGGTATTTAGTGGAAAGGATTTATTCCCGCTATGATAAACTGGATGTGTTAATAAACAATGCCGGTGCCTTTTTTGCACAAAGAGAGGAAACTGATGAGGGCTTTGAAAAAACATTTGCCTTGAACCATCTAAATTATTTTTTACTAACCAAACTTCTTTTGGACTTAATAAAGAAAGGTAAAAACCCTCGTATCATTAATGTAGCATCAGGAACACATATTGGAGCTACCCTTGATTTTGATGATCTGCAGGGGAAAAACGATTATTCTGGCTGGGCGGCTTATAAGCGATCAAAGCTTATGAACATCATGTTTACATATAAATTAGCAGAATTGCTGAAGGATACACCAATTACAGTAAACACCCTGCACCCCGGCTTTGTAAGAACACGTTTTGGAGACAATAATACTGGGATAGTAGGAATAGGGCTGAATCTGGCAAAAAAGATTGGTGCTATTTCAATTAAAAAAGGAGCAGCAACCAGCGTATTTCTGGCAACTTCTCCAATGGTAAAAGGTGTTAGTGGGAAGTATTTTGTGAAATGTAAACAAGAAAAAAGCTCAGCAGCATCGTACAATAAAAGTGATATTGATCGGCTGTGGAGAACCACGGATGGATGCCTTTCATCTCTTTCGTAGAACGAATCAAATGAATTTGAATTTATAATTATGGGAACACGGTGTAAACGGATTGCCTTTCATACGCTAGGATGTAAGCTAAACTTCTCTGAAACCGCTACAATTTCCCGTGATTTTACTGATCACGGATTTGAAAAAGTGGATTACAAAAATAAAGCAGATATATATGTCTTGAATACATGTTCGGTTACGGAAAATGCTGACAAGGAAGCAAGAAAATTAATTCGACAGGCCAAGCGAAAAAATCCCAACTCTTCCCTGGCTATAATCGGCTGTTATGCACAGTTGAAACCCAAAGACATTGCTAATATTGAAGGTGTTGACCTTGTACTGGGGTCGGAAGAAAAATTTAATGTATTAAATCACCTGTCTTCTCAGGAAACCAATGGATTGACAAAGGTAATTCATTCTGATATTGATCATGTTCATGCATTTACGCCTTCATATTCATCTGAAGAGCGAACGCGATCATTTTTAAAAATTCAGGACGGCTGTGATTATTCCTGTTCATTCTGCACAGTTCCTTTAGCTCGAGGTGAAAACAGAAGTGATTCCATCGCAAATACTATAAAAAAGGCACGCGAAGTCGCCGAGACAAACGCGAAGGAGATTGTACTTACAGGCGTGAATATTGGAGAATTTGGAAAAGGGAGCAAAGAGACTTTTTATGATCTTATCCAGCAATTAGACACATTAGAAGGAATAGACAGAATTCGAATTTCATCTATCGAACCGAATTTATTGACAGATCAAATCATCGAATTCTGTGCTCAATCTGAAAAATTCATGCCCCATTTTCACGTGCCTTTACAATCCGGCTCTAATAAGATTTTAAAGAAAATGAAACGACGGTATGAACGGGAGTATTATGAAGATCGTGTTAAAAAAATTAAATCGGATATTCCTGATGTATGCATTGGTGCAGATGTGATTGTGGGCTTTCCTGGAGAAACGGAAGGTGATTTTCTTGAAACGTACAATTTCTTGAATGGGATGGATATTTCCTACCTCCATGTGTTTACTTATTCCGTACGCCCCAATACAGGTGCAGTTGAAATGGGCGAAAGAGTTTCCAAAGAGACGAGGGCCGAGCGAAGTAAGATGCTCCATATTTTATCAGACAAAAAGCGAAGATATTTCTATGATCAATTCATCAACAAAAACCGTCCGGTTTTATTTGAAAACATGAAAAACGGAAAGATTGTGGGGCACGCAGATAATTATATCAAGGTTCAAGCAGAGGGGGGAACCAACCTTATAAATACAATCCAGCAAGTGACAATGAAAGAGAATCACACGTCGTTGGTAAGCGGTGTTTTGAATTAAAAATTATTTGTGGTTTTATTTATGCTAATCGGGTATGAAAAGAGGAGCTGGAGAGTGCTGTTTTAGTTAGTTGCATCCAAACCAAGGCGCACTCTCTAAATCTGAAATAAAATACTTTTTATCCTCTTCATCTGAGATAAGATCACCAGATTTTTGTGCTTTTTCTAACCATTTTGCATATTCTTTTTTATTTCCAGCAGCAGCGTTTGCACGTGCTAATGCTTCATAAGAATATGCTAGGTCAAAGTCCTTTAAATCTTGCTCCTTTGTTAGCCTGGCTGTCTCTTGAGCATAAGATAAAGCTTCTTTACCTTTACCTATAACAGCATATACGTGTGACAACATCCACTGTCCTCTTTGTTCATTTACAGGTTCATATTTATGAGATTTCCTCCAGTGATATAATGATGCCTGAGCAAAGTTCACCATACGTGCATCATCTTGTTCATTTCTATCTTCTTTCCGCAATAGATTCCAGGTCTGGATATTCATTTCAATACCCATATAGTGATGCATTTTTTGTTCATCAGTTACTTCGCTCATTTCTTCTCCTGTTAGATTTGAGATGGTTAAAAGAGCAAATATTAATCCGATAATTGAATTATATCTAAGTAAATTGAAATTTACAAACACCTGCTAGAATAAACGTAGGATGATTTATACGGAAAAAGGAACTGGAGAGATGATAACATTTTTCATTTAAGGAATAGGCCCCACGATAAAACCAAATTTTAACTCCTGTCCAAAATCTGGTTTGAATTCATGGAGAATTTCTCCGTCCCGTTTTAAGAATTTCAATTCCCCGCTGATTCCAATTTTCTCTGGTGTGCTGTTTCTGTTCCACCAGTGTATTGAGATGCCGTCTTCCATGTCATCTTTAAAAAGAAATTCATAAAAACCTCTTTTTAGCTCAACAGGGAAATTATATTCTGTGCTGTCCTTGAAGAATCCGCCACTGTAATAAACAGTGCCATTGTTACCGGAAATGGTGAAGGAGTTTTCCCGAGCCCTGTCTCTATTGTTTGTTTTGATCTTCAGGATAAATTCTTCCGGAAAAATCTCAGGCAAGGGAACCGTGGATGTTAAAATATTGTTCAGGGGATTTTCGTCTTTTACTCCATTGGTCTTTTTTATTTTCACTTCAAAAGTTTGAGTTTTTCTTAACCCGTGCCAGTTCGGGATTGGGAGAAAAACCTTTTCTTCTTCCAGAAATTTCAGATGCCCAGACCAGAGATAGACTGATTTTCTCCTGTGTTTAAGGCCATAATGAATCTCCACCTGTTTCAAGTCATAGGCCCCGGCATTTTTTATGATGATTTTTGGGTTGGACAGGGTTGGGTTGAAACGGCTGAATGCGTCTTTTGAGCTGGGAGCAATGATGTCTATAATTTCTGCGTCGTTCATAAAATTTGGCGAACCATATGAGAACAGCTGATGGGAAATCCTGAACTCACCTTCTTTTTCACCACTATCTAGGTAGGGTTCGATTTCATAATCTATGGAAATTGTATCACCAGGTTTAACGAAGGGGGTGAGCTCATATTCATATTCATCCACTTTGGTACCAGGGCACCATCCGGCACGATCAAAGGGCCAGGTACCGCCCTGGGGATAGATCGGGTTGTTCCCGCAGTCTTTCCAGACATTCCAGCGGAATAGTTCCCACCCATTCATATAATAGGTATGTGTTTTACTGTCCCATTCGCAGCAATTACGCGGGCCTGCATGTCCATGTCCGGAGATTACTGCCTTTAGTTTATAACCACGAGCTTCAGGTAGAAGCTGAAGTTTTATCTCTTGTAAAACAATATCATCCGCCAAATCCCCGTATTTGTGATTTCCGTAGGGATAAATATTTTCTACTCTCAAAATATTCCGGGTTGGTGCACCTTTAATGAATAGAAATTTCAGGTCCAGCAATTCCTGATTATTGCCTACAATAATTTCCCGTTCTCCCCTCAGGACAGGAGCATAGTCCGTTATGTCATATGTCCATTCCCATCCAGCTTCCCCACCGAGCCAAAGCCTCTTTCCGTAGGGGGTCACAAAACTTCCCATGCTGAATGTTTCAACTGTATCTCCTTTCGGAACGTTCACAAATATATTCCAGATATAATCCCATTCGCCGCATGGATAGTTATCACCTTTGGTTGTTGAATCACATTTAAGCGTTTGCACCATGATGATTTTTGCCCAGGGGCCATCAGATTCCGGGAATTGGATAATTTTTTTGTATTGTGCATTCCAGCCTTCCGGGCTCCGCGTTTCCCAGGTGATTGGGTGGAGCACCAGCGTATCACCATCAATTAATTCACCAAACAGGCAACCTGAAAAAAGAAAGATAAATAGAGCGGCAAATTTCTTTTTAAGACACCAGAACACTAATTTTCATGTTGTTCAATAGGCGGACAGGTGCACACTAGGTTTCTATCCCCGTGGGCATTGTCAATTCGGCCAACCGCAGGCCAGAATTTTGATTCTTTGGTCCACTTAGTAGGAAAAGCGGCCTGTTCCCGTGTGTAGGGGTGCAACCAATTATCGTCGCAAACATGCTGCGCTATGTGAGGTGCATTTTTCAGTACATTATCTTTGAGATCAACTTTGCCCGATTCCACATCCAAAATCTCTTTTTTAATCTGTATCAGGGCCGAACAAAAGCGATCCATTTCTCCTTTTGATTCGCTTTCTGTAGGTTCGATCATAAGTGTGCCCGGAACTGGAAACGATACGGTGGGTGCATGGAAACCATAATCTATGAGGCGCTTCGCTACATCTTCATTAGTGATTCCGCAGGATTTGCGGAAAGGACGTAAGTCAAGAATAAATTCGTGCCCAACTCTTCCAGTAACACCTGTGTAAAGGATTGTAAAATGTCGGCTCAATTTTTTTGCCATATAATTAGCGTTTAGAATTGCAACCTGGGATGTTTTTTTAATACCGGAATCACCCAAGAGCCGGATAAACGCCCAGGAAATTGGAAGGATGCTGGCACTGCCCAAGGGTGCAGATGAAACTGCGTCAATTCCTTGCTCTCCGCCTGTGGATATGACAGGATGGTCAGGAAGAAAAGGTGCTAAATGTTTTTTCGTAAAGACAGGACCCACCCCTGGCCCTCCGCCGCCATGTGGAATTGCAAAAGTTTTATGTAGATTTATGTGACAAACGTCGGCAATAAAATTTGCTGGTTTACAAAGCTCCATCATTGCGTTTAAATTTGCTCCATCAAGATAAACCTGCCCGCCGTTATTGTGAATAATTTTGCAGATATTCACGATCTGTTCTTCGAAAACACCATGGGTGGATGGATAGGTTACCATAAATGCTGCCAGGTTTTTACTGTTGACTTCCGCTTTTTGCCTGAGATCTTCAACATCTATGTTCCCTTCATCATCACACCGTACCACCACCACGCTCATTCCGGCCATGACAGCACTGGCGGGGTTTGTACCGTGAGCGGAAGTTGGAATCAGGCAAATAGTACGTTGACTGTCATCCCTGGATTTGTGATATGCTGAAATAATTTTCAGACCAGTGAATTCACCTTGTGCACCAGAATTTGGTTGAAAGGAATAATCGCTGAACCCAGTGATGTTACAGAGCCAGTCCCCTAATTCGGTGATCAATTTTCGGTAGCCCCGGGTCTGCTCTTTTGGAGCAAAGGGATGAAGGTCTGAAAATTCCGGCCAGGTAATACCGATCATTTCCGTGGTAGCGTTCAATTTCATGGTGCAGGAGCCAAGCGGTATCATACTGGTAGCGAGGGATAAGTCCTTTTGCTGTAGGCGATAAATGTAGCGGAGCATTTCTGTTTCTGAATGGTAAAGGTTGAAGACCGGGTGTTTAAGGTAGCTGGATGTTCGCCTGAGATTATTTGGGATCCCAAAAGAATCATTATTTTTTTGTTTGGCTCCAAAAAGGTCTAGAAGCGTATTTACATCTTCGTCAGCAACGGTTTCATCCAATGAAATTCCCAATGAACCATCTCCATAATCACACAGGTTGATTTTTTGTTTCTGTGCTTTTTTAAACAAATTATTGTCAGCATTAAACCGGATGGTATCAAAAAATTGGGTGTGATGAATTTTGTATCCTGCCATATCTAACGCTGATCCCACAATGCATGTGTGGCGGTGTATATCCTCTGCTATTTTTCGGATCCCGTCGGGTCCGTGATATATGGCATACATTCCCGACATGACTGCCAATAATACCTGGGCAGTGCAGATATTTGAGGTTGCCCGTTCCCGACGGATATGTTGTTCCCGGGTCTGGAGTGCCATCCGAAAAGCAGGGTTGCCATGGGTATCTTTTGAAAGTCCGATGATACGACCTGGGATTTTTCTTTCAAATATTTTACGTGTAGCAAAAAAAGCTGCGTGTGGACCACCGTATCCCATAGGAATACCAAATCGCTGGCTGGTTCCTACGACTACATCAGCACCCCATTCGCCTGGTGGTTTTAATAAAGCAAGGCTCAGTAAGTCAGCTGCGACAGCAATATAACTCCCAACGTTATGGGCTTGGGTGCACAGGCTGGTATAATCATGAATTTCTCCATCAGTGGCAGGGTATTGAAGTGTCCCCCCAAGTGTTTCATCATCAAACTTGAAATTTTTTGGTCCGGTTATAGTGAGTTCAATGCCAATAGGTTTTGCCCGTGTTTTTAGCACAGCTATAGTTTGAGGGTGGCAGTTGGATGCGACAAAATACTTATTTCTTTTTGGATTGACACGTGCCAGGAAAGCCATGGCTTCCGCAGCGGCAGTACTTTCATCTAAAAGGGAAGCATTGGCAATGTCCATACCGGAGAAGTCACAGATCATGGTTTGAAAATTAAAGAGAGCCTCAAGCCGTCCTTGGGAAATTTCAGCTTGGTATGGTGTGTACTGAGTATACCAACCTGGGTTTTCAAGGATGTTTCGTAGGATGACCGGCGGCGTGTATGTGCCGTAATATCCCATTCCGATGTAAGATCGAAACACTTGATTTTGGCCAGCGATGGAGCGTAGCTCCCTAAGAAGTTTATGTTCGTTTGATACGGCCTTAATTTGGAGGGAATCCATATCCAGAACTGAGGTGGGGATTATTTCACTGATGAGTTCATCCAGGGATGATAATCCACATGATTTCAGCATAGACTGAATTTCTCCTTCAGAAGGACCTAAATGACGATTAATAAAAAGATTGTTTTCTGAGGATTCGTTCATTTCAAATGGTGGTTAGAATTCTAAATAAGTTGTTGTAAAGGATTTATTTCAAAAACAAATTTATGATGGTTGGAGGAATAAAAGTAAGGATTACGCTACAAGAAAATATTTATTTTGCTTAAGGAAGATTTGCTATTTTTGTTCTAAAATAATGATTGTAAATTGATAGGCTAAAAACATTTTTTTTATGACACCACTTACTTTAATACAGTCGTTTAAAACAAAAAGGAAGTTTGATCAATGAAAACCGAAATGCCCCGTTTTAAGGACGGGCAAAATGGAAATCCATTAAATGTAGGTGCACCTCGGTTTGGTGCATTTTTTATTTTTATCAATTAGGAATTATATGAACTCAATACAGAATCTGATAGAATTGCAGAAAATAGACTCTCAATTGGCAGAAATTGAAGAATTGCTTGGAGATTTACCAACAAGAGTAACTGACTTGAAAAACAAAGAGGATAGCCTGACTTCTGATTTTGAACGGGGGAAAGCACGCTTAAAAGAAATAGCTTTGGAACAGCACAAGACCGAAATGAACCTAGCTGAGTTTAAGGAGAAGATTGATAAGCTAAAAGATCAACTTTTTTTAGTGACAAACAATAAACAATACGATGCCCTAATGTTAGAAATTGATCATTTAAAAGAAGAATTGGATCGTAGCGAGACAACAGAATTGGAGTTTCTAGAAGAGAAGGATCAGCTTGCAGAACAAGTAAAAAGTCAAGAACAAAGTTTGGAATCACTGAGCAAAGACTTGTCTTCCAAACGAGTCAAGCTGGAGCAGGCATTGGCAGCCTCCAGTTCAGAGAAAAAAGATCTTGAAAGTCGCCGTGAGGAGACAACCAAAGATTTAAGTGCGAGTGTGCTTGCACGGTATAATAGAATACTGTCCGCCCGAAATGGGTTAGCAGTTGTCTCTTTGGAAGGAAAGTCCTGTGGTGGATGTGGCGCTGCGTTACCACCCCAGCTGGTAGCGGAGGTAAAAACACTTGTGACGATACAGAACTGTAGTATTTGCACTCGCTTTCTTTTTTGGGAAAAACCAGAATAGATAATTAATAATTTGAGTCGGTTGAGTGACTGCCCCCACACTTGTGTCGGGGAGGAAAGTCCGAGCACTGCAGGACAGGGTGCCTCCTAACGGGAGGAGTCCGCGAGGGCATGGAAAGTGCAACAGAAAAAAAACCGTCACGACATCTTTGATGTTGGGATAAGGGTGAAAAGGTGGTGTAAGAGACCACCAGTTTCCGTAGCAATGCGGGAAGCTTGTAAACCCCACTCAGTGCAAGATCGAATAGATCTCCAGATGTTGTCCGCATCGTAATGAGAGACGGGTAGATTGCGTAATCCTGGCTGTGAAGCCTGGATCAGATGAATGGTCACTAATTCTGCTTTAGCAGAAAAACAAAACTCGGCTTACAGACCGGCTCATTTTTTAATCAATTAATGAATTGGCGAATTTTAGATCCTGACCCTGAAATTGTTAGCAAGAACATGCAGGAATTTCACTGTACGGAGATTATTGCTAAGACAATGGTTAACCGGGGCATTATTTCCCTTAATGATTCCCACACATTCTTTAATCCTGATCTAAACCAGCTCCATGATCCATTCCTTATGAAGGACATGGGACAGGCCGTGGATCGGATTATTCTAAATATTGATAAACATATACCAATTCTCATTTTTGGAGATTATGATGTGGATGGTACAACTGCTGCTTCTGTTCTTTACCTTGCACTCAACTCACTTGGGGCTGTTGTCTCAACCTACATCCCGAATCGAGATATTGAAGGGCATGGATTATCAATCCAGGGGATTGAACACGCACAAGCTTCTGGCTCTGACTTAATAATTACTTGTGACTGTGGAATAAATGCATTTGAGCAAGTAAATATTTCTAATTCCTTGGGAATTGACGTAATAGTTACGGATCATCATATCCCCGATGATGTGCTTCCGGATGCGTTTGCTGTCTTGAATCCACAAAGGACGGATTGCACCTATCCCTTTGATAGCTTATGTGGAAGTGGTGTGGCATTCAAGCTTGCGTACGCTCTTATGAAAAAGTTGGGAAAAGAATTAGCACCGCTCCTAAATCTTTTGGATATAGTTACTTTGGGTACTGCTGCAGACTTTGTGCCAATACTTGATGAAAACAGGACCCTAGTTCATTATGGTATTGAACAACTGAGCTCTACAACGCACCTGGGGATTCAATCTCTTTTAGACATAGTCGGATTAAAAACTGGTTCTTTGTCTGTCGGACAGTTAGTGTTTAATGTAACTCCAAAGATCAATGCTGCAGGCAGAATGGGAGACGGAAACAGGGCTGTGGAATTGTTGACAACACAAGATTCTGCGCGTGCAAGTGAATTGGCAGAAGAACTTGTTTGTGAAAATAAGAAAAGGAGAAAAATTCAGGATACTGTGCTTGATGATGCCATACGAAAGGTCAATTCCGAGGTAGATATTAAAAATGACAAAGCTATCATTCTTGCCGATCGTGAATGGCATTCCGGTGTCATTGGGATTGTTGCCTCCAAACTCAAGGAAGAATATAATAGACCCATCATTATAATTTCTATTGGTGAAGATGGAATTGGGAAGGGTTCTGCCCGAAGCATAGAAAATTTTGATATGTATGATGCTTTAACAAATACCAGTAGATTTTTAGAGGGATATGGTGGCCATTCGATGGCAGCCGGGTTTACAGTAAAGGAAGAGAATTTGAATAATTTCAGAAAAACATTTTTACACTATTCGAAGGAAAGATTAAAAAAGGCAGAGTTCGTGCAAACAATCGTTCTTGAAGGGGAAATACATCTAAAAGATATTAATAGTCGCTTCATGACATTCCTAAATAAATTAGAACCGTATGGTCCTGGGAATATGAGGCCTAAATTTGTAATTAGAAATGTAATTATTGCTGGAAATCCAAAAGTGATCGGAAACGGAGACCATCTAAAATTCAAGGTACGACAGGGAAAAACAGTTCATGGTGCTATCGGGTTTAATATGTCCCAGCATTACGAAAAGCTTATCAAAGATTGCCCTTTTGATATAGCCTGTTTAGTCGAAATCAATGAATGGCGGGGCCAGGAAAGTATTCAATTAAACGTACGTGATATTAAATTGAGTGGAAAGAGCTATGATTAAAACAAAAATTGCCGGTGTAGGGTATTATGTACCCGATCAGGTTATTACAAACCAAGATTTAGAACAGCAAATGGATACGAGTAATGAGTGGATCGTCAGCCGGAGTGGCATTGAAGAACGGCGTTGGGTCCGTGATGGGATTTGCACATCCGATTTAGCATTTGAAGCATCTAAAAAGGCAATGAAAGCTGCCAAAGTATCATCAAAGGATATTGATTTGGTTATCGTTGGGACCATCACATCGGATTATTTTTTCCCTGGCGTAAGTGCTCAGCTGCAAGATCGTCTTGATTTGCATCATGTAGGAGCTTTTGATGTTAAAGCAGCCTGTTCAGCTTTCATTTATGCCCTGTCCATTGGTGATCAATTCATTCGAACAGGTGTGTGCAGTACTATTCTTATTGTTGGTGCCGAGGTCCAGTCTAAATTTCTAAACATATCCACGGAAGGGAGGGATATGACGGTTTTATTTGGTGATGGATCCGGTGCAGCAATCCTCCAAAAAAGTGATGACGAAAGCGGTGTTCTTTCTACACATTTGCATTGTCAGGGAGCCAATGTAAAAAACCTGTGGATGGAAGCGCCTGGTTCAGCAGAAAATTGTCAAATGACGAACATAAAATTAGAAGAAGGCCGACATTTCCCTCTCATGAACGGCAGAGAGGTATTTCGGAATGCCATTGTGCGGTTTCCAGAAGTGATTCAGGAATCTTTGGATGCCAGTGGGCTGACCCTGGATGACGTCAATTTGATTATCCCACACCAGGCAAACTTGAGAATAAGTCAGGCGGTTGCTAAGCGGCTGGGGGTTGGTATGGATAAAGTGTTTAGCAATATCCATAAATATGGTAATACGACAGCAGCATCCATTCCTATTGCTCTTTGCGAAGCTGTTGAGGAGAAGAAAATTTCAAAGGGGGATGTTGTTGTACTTGCTTCATTCGGTGCTGGGTTTACTTGGGCATCCGCTGCGATCCGTTGGTAAATTAGTATAAGCATGACGGGGAAAAAGGAAGAATTATGAATACGTTATTTTTTACAGATGAACATGTAATGCTTCAAGACATGGTTCGGGACTTTGCCAAAAATGAAGTGGAACCGCTGGCAAGGGAGATGGATGCAACTGGAGAGTTTCCCCACGATTTAGTAAGGCAAATGGGAGACCTTGGATTAATGGGAATACCGGTTTCTGAAAAATATGGCGGGGCCGGAATGGACACAGTTGCTTATGCATCAGCTGTGATGGAATTAGCAAAGGTCGATGCTTCACTTGCCATTACCATGGCAGCACATACATCCTTAGGGACTGTTCCGATTGTTCTTACTGGAACGGAAGAACAAAAACAAAAATGGGTGCCTCTTCTGGCATCCGGGAAAATACTGGGGGCATTTGGATTGACGGAACCTGAAGCAGGCAGCGATGCTGGTTCCACCCGTACTGCTGCGGTGAAAGATGGTGATCATTATGTTGTGAATGGGAGTAAAATTTTTATTACGAATGCAGGTGAGGCGGGCGTACTAAGCTTTACAACCCAGATTATTGAAGAAGGAATTAAGAAAGGCATTGGTGCATTTACAGTTCCAACAGACATTCCTGGCTTAAAAATTGGACCGAAAGAAAAGAAAATGGGTTGGCGTGCAAGCGACACGAGACAATTATTTTTTGAGGACATGAAAGTGCCCGCGGAGAATATGTTGGGAAATCCTAAAGAGGGATTTAAGACGTTTTTAAAAACATTAACAGGTGGCCGAATTTCAGTGGGTGCACTTGCTGTTGGAACGGCGGAAGGTGCATACAAAAAAGCCCTCGAATATTCTACTGAAAGGAAAGCATTTGGACAAGAGATTTATAAATTTCAACCCGTTGGATTTAAATTAGCTGATATGGCAACCAGAATCGAAGCAGCAAAATTACTGGTGTTTCATGCTGCATGGATGAAAGACCAGGGGAAAGACGTCATCAAAGAAGCTGCTATGGCAAAACTTTTTGCAAGTGAAGTTGCAATGGATGTTACAACAGAAGCTATCCAGATTTATGGTGGGTATGGGTATGTTGCTGAATATGACGTTGAGCGGTTTTTCAGGGATGCAAAGGTATTAGAGATAGGAGAAGGCACAAGTGAAGTACAACGATTGGTTATATCACGCAAAATAATTAAAGATATCTTGAAAAAATGATGCAAGAAATAAGAAAGGGAACTTTTTTACAGAAATCGGTGAATATATTCTATAGACACTGGATACAAGTGAGCATTTTAGCAGTCCTTGTTTTGGGTGGGTCCTTTTTTTTCCCTGGGGGAAAGTCACTCCAATTATCTTATAAATTGAATGATATTACCAGGAAGCCAATTATTGCACCATTTACATTTCCGATTTTGAAAACAGAAGAAAAATTACAGGATGACCTAAGTGTAGCGATTAACTCTGAACCATTCGTTTTTATCCGGAAGCAGGAGATCGTAGATAATAGGAGTGACAAAACACATGGTTTCTTTCAGATAATTAATGAAATTCATGAAGCAGAAAAACAGGTAATACAGTCTAAGGATTTAGTATACCGGTATCGGTATGAACCTCAGCATAAAACAGCAAAAGCTGATTATATAGCCGACAGTACAGCTTTTTCTATCCTGACTGAGAAATTGCATAGTCACTATTCTTCATTTCCATTAGAAACGGATTTATGGAAATCCTTTATTTCCCTTCCATCCCCTGAAAACGAGACATATCCCCTGACTAAATTTGAAGAAGATGTTATGCAGATTTGTAGAAACCGCTGGGCTGAAGGAATTTATGATATCAGAAAAAATGAAATAGTCAGCAACGAGGTAATGGTTCACCAGGGGGATATTCCTGCATTGTATCAACCCGGTGATTTTATTGACCTGGAAGAAGCATGGACGAAGGCAAAGGTAGAGATAACCAATTTATATTCTGACGAAAACGATTTTCATAAAACTCTCGGGTATGATTTGATAGTTGAGTTTATGAAACCAAATTTGATTTATGATAAGGAAACAACCGAACGCCGCCAAACTGCCCGGCTGAACAGGGTCCCAAGATATCAGGGCACTGTGTTAAAGGACGAACGAATTGTAGATGTGAATACACGAATAAATGAGGATATTCTCCAAAAATTGAATTCTCTCTCCACGGCAATTGTAAAAAAAGAAGGAGCACAGAGCGGATGGGAGGCTCTAACTGTTTATCTTGGGAGAATAATTATCATCGCGGTGGTTATTTCATTTTTTTTCACGTTTTTATTTATATATAGAACCCCCATATTTGATGACTGGAAAATGGTGCTGCTTATAGCGCTGATATTTTTTACAGAGATGGGTTTATCGTATGTGTTTGGAATAAAGCTGAATATTTCTCCGTATCTCATCCCTATTACCGTTGCTGCCATGTCTCTTACGATTTTATTCGACGCCAGGATTGGATTTATGGGTACGACATCAATGGTGATTTTGACAGGAATTATGATTGGAAACAATCTTGATTTTATCGTGGTTGCCCTGTTTACGTCGGGCGTAGCAATGTACAATGTTCGGCAGCTTCGGAATCGAAGTCAGGTATTTACAACTATATTTGCATTGATCGCTGCAAGTATAATTGTAGCAATCGGCATTGGTTTTTTTAAAGATAATTCGTGGGTGTCTATTCGCTCAGATATTTTTTACCTCATCATCATAAGTATTCTTGCCCCTATTGTTACTTATGGACTTATCGGATTATTAGAAGGGGCATTTAAAATCACGACAGATCTAACACTGTTGGAATTGCTTGATTTCGATCACCCATTGCTTAAGCGTCTTTTACAAAATGCAAATGGAACATTTAATCATAGTATTGTAGTTGGGAACCTTGCTGAAGCATGTGCAAATGCAATTGGGGCGCGGTCCCTCCTGGCACGAGTTGGTGCATATTATCATGATATTGGGAAATTGGCTCGTCCGGAATATTTTATTGAAAACCAGTATTCCGGTACAAACAAGCACGACAGTCTTCCGCCAGCCATGAGCGCTAAAATAATTAGGAATCATGTAAAAGAAGGTTCACAGCTAGCAAAAGAATATGGTCTCCCCAAAATTATTCGGGATTTTATTCCAATGCATCATGGTACTACCCGGGTGGAATATTTTTACCGCAGAGCACTGGAAATTGCTGAAGATTCTACTGAAGTTGACGAAAATTCATTCAGATATCCTGGGCCGAAGCCGGACACAAAGGAGACAGGTATCCTGATGATTTGTGAAGCTGTTGAAGCCGCTGTGCGATCCATTAAAAACCCAGATATAATGAAAATTGAAGCTATGATAGATAAAATAATTAAGGGTCGTGTTGATGATGAACAATTGGACGAGTGTCCCCTAACTTTGGATGAGCTAACAAAGATTAAGGGAAAAGTAGATGGGACGAGGGGAATGCTACCAGTTTTGCGGGGAATTTACCATATTCGTATAGAATACCCAGATGATCCAAAAGAGGCGGCAGAAGGACAGTCTCATTAATGATAAAAATCCAGATAGAAAAGGATTCGGTATTGGATCAGCCAAATGATGATGCATGTTGTAAAATTTTAAAAACTGTATTAAAAAATCAAGGCAATGATGATGGAACAATCACAGTCATTTTAGGTCAAGATGAACTTTTGCGCAGTTTAAAAAAGCAATTCTTCAAGAAAGACAAATATACAGATGTGATTGCATTTCGGTTAAACGATTATAAGGAAAAAGTTGTTGAAGGAGAAGTGTATATCAGTCTCCCCCGAGCACGGGAGAATGCGAAGACTTTTGGTGAACCATTCGAAAGAGAAATTTCTAGGCTGCTTATCCATGGAGTGCTCCATTTGTTGGGATACGAGGATGATACAAAAAAGTCTAAAATGGTAATGACTTCGCTTGAGAATAAGTATTTAAAAATGGTTCAATGGGAAAAATTATTCACAAAGGAAAGTAAGATCCCCATTCACGAACAATGACAGAGATTAATCAACACAAATCAACTGGGGATTCCCTTTCTCAATTAATAGAAATTGTAGAAAAATTAAGGGCACCAGGTGGATGTCCTTGGGACAGAGACCAGACGCAGGTTTCCCTTCTTCCCTATTTTCTAGAAGAAATCTATGAAGTGATTGAAAGCGTGGAAGAAGGGAACATGGAACTGCTGAAAGAAGAACTTGGGGACATATTGCTGCACGTGGTGTTTCAGGCCTCCATAGGAAAAGAGAATGAGGATTTTACTCTTCAGGACTCATTGAATTATGTGAACGAAAAACTTATTCGGCGGCATCCTCACGTGTTCGCGGATGCAAAAGCAGAGGGCCCTTTTCATGCCAAGCAAAACTGGGAAGCGGCGAAGCATGATGAAAAGAAAAGGGAGTCCCGTTTGGATGGTGTCCCGGGTACCCTGCCTGCGTTGACACGATCGCAGCGACTACAGGAAAAAGCCAGTTATGCCGGCTTTGATTGGAAAAAAGTGGAACAGGTGTGGGAAAAGGTCCACGAAGAAATTGGGGAATTGAAGGAGGCAGAGGAAAAAGGAATTACAGAGCAAATTGAAGAGGAACTCGGCGACACCCTGTTTTCTATTGTAAACCTGTCCCGGTTCTTAGGAATTTCCGCTGAAACTGCTCTAAGAAAAACCAATCGGAAATTCACTTCCCGTTTTGCCAAGGTGGAAGAAGAATTAAAAAAAAGGGGTAAAACGGTGGAAGATTCATCTTTAGAAGAAATGGACGAAATCTGGAATGCGGTGAAAAATAACGATGATTAATAAAATAGAAGGACATCAAACGGGCTCATAACCCGATGTGTAATTTTTTGTTTGTGGAATGATGGGTAGATTTGAGTGATGAATCACTATCTTTCGCTATTATTTCTATTATTTCTAAGCTGTACTCAATCTGATCATCCAGATTTATTATTAAATAAGTTAAAAATCAATAAATCGGATTATGATGAATATTTGATTAATCGATCAGATGGTTTTCACAGATTGAGTGGTATCAATGAAAAAGACTCAACCTATGGGATCATCACGGTGCATGGCTATTATCCAACAGATTGGCAAACAAAAGGCTTTGAATGGGTTAACCCGCTGATGGCATTATCCCGTCGGGAGATTCCGGTTTGGTTTTTCAGGTATGATTGGACTGGATGTCCGGAGAATTCCGCGGGTTATTTATATCGTCAAACTGAGATGTTAATTGAAAACAATCCGCATTTAGATTCATTATGGATTATAGGTCATAGTATAGGTGGCTTGATAACATCTTTATTTGCTGAGAATTGGGACCATGATTTTCCAATTACCATTCATAGCATTGCAGCCCCTTTGGCAGGGATGGATCGTCAGATGTATGGCTGTGAAAAAATTCAAAGAAAAGAGTATAAGATCAGCAGTACTGTAAACTATACTCAGTGGAGAACTGTTCATAGCCAGGATGGAGCTTTCCGAAAGTTAACAGTTGACCCTCAAGAAGTTTCTATTGAGAGTGGTAAAAGTATCTTGCTTCCTGAAGAATGGAATAATATCCGCTTAGGTCACAACAGATCTATTCAGTGGGTATGTGAAAATTTTTAACAATACAAATTTCACACTGTAACTTATTATTCAATTATGTCTGTATTTAGTTCGCCACCACCAAATTATTCAGTAGAGGATGTAATGTTATTGATCAAAGTGCACTATGGAATTAAAGTCCAGACAACGGTTCTTAACAGTGAACGAGATCAGAACTTTCTTTGTAACGCAGGTGAAAAAAAATATGTATTGAAGATCTCCAATCCAGATGAAGATAGATCTGTCCTAGAGATGCAAAATGCATGTGTGCAATACATTAAAGAATATGATCCGTCACTGCAAGTGCCATTAGCTTTTAAAGAGGTCAAAACGATTGAAAATGAAGGGACATCGTTTTTTGTCAGACTAGTAGATTACTTACCGGGACAATTATTAATAGATGTTGTTCATCATAACGATCTGCTTTATGAATTGGGATCCTTCCTTGGAAGATTAAGAACCGCCATGAATGGTTTTGATCACCCTGCAGGACATCGCGATTTTCCCTGGGATGTGGCATATATAGATTTCATCAAAGAACATAAACATTATCTTAAATCAAAAGAGGGTGTGGTTGATCATTTTATTGATCAGTATGAGCAGATGGTTTTACCTATTACATCGAAACTGAGGAAAGCCTTGATCCATAACGACGGTAATGATCATAATGTGCTGGTGAATGAATATGGGGAAACCTGCGGTATAATTGATTTTGGCGATATGGTATATACATATATTGCCTGTGAGCCTGCAGTGTGTATGGCCTATGTGGTTCTGGGAAAAGATGAACCATTGGAGCCCATAGTACAAGTATTAAAAGGGTTCCATGAGCGATTTCCATTAACTCTTTTAGAATTGTCAGCTTTAATTTATATGGTTTGTATCCGCTTATGCATCACCGTAACAATGGCTGCATATAGAAAGCAATTATTCCCGGATAATAAATACATTTCTGTTACAGAAAATCAAGCTTTTGATTTCTTGGAAAAAATGCAAAATGAAGACCTGAACAGGTGGTCAGATAAATTAGTGGAATATGCTGGATCATAAAGAGATATTAGACCTGCGCAGTAAACACTTGGGACCATCATTGAGCGTATCCTATGATGAACCTCTGCATATTGTCCGTGGTGAGGGACAATATCTTTTTGATGCAAAAGGGAATCGCTATTTGGATTGTGTCAACAATATACAGCATGTGGGGCATTGTCATCCAAAAGTCATCGAAGCAGCACAACAGCAATATAAAAAACTGAATACGAACACACGCTATCTGGATGAAACCATTGTCAATTATGCCAAAGATATTACGTCCACTTTACCTGATGGATTGGAGGTGTGCTTCTTCGCCAATTCTGGAAGCGAAGCGAATGATCTAGCGTTGCGCTTGGTTCGTCAATTTACCGGAGACAAGGCAACGATCGTTCTGGATGGTGCTTACCATGGGAATCTATTTTCATTAATTGAGATCAGCCCGTATAAACATAACGGCCCAGGTGGCAACGGGTCACCAAATTTTGTTTATACGCTACCTATGCCCGATTCTTTCCGCGGGAAATATCGTGGTGAGGACTGTGGAGAAAAGTATGCACAAGAGGTGCAGTCAGCCATTAATGAGATTCAGAAAAAAGGGGAGAAAGTATCAACTTTTATTGCTGAAGCCTTAATGGGCTGTGGTGGTCAATTAATCCTGCCAAAAGGATTTTTAAAGAAAGCATTTGATTTAGTCAGGGCAGCTGGTGGAGTATGTATTGCTGATGAAATACAGATTGGATTTGGCAGGGTGGGTTCGCATTTCTGGGGTTTTGAAACACATGGTGTTGTCCCGGATATAGTGACCATGGGAAAATCTATGGGTAATGGCCATCCGTTGTCAGCAGTGGTGACGACGAGAGAAATCGCGGATTCTTTTAATAACGGAATGGAATATTTCAATTCCTTTGGCGGAAATCCAGTCTCCTGCGCTGTGGGACAAGCTGTTCTGGATGTGATCAAAGAAGAAGGTTTACAAGAAAATGCTTTGGAAGTAGGAAGTTATCTTTTAAATCAACTTAAAAATCTACAGAATCAACATGATCTATTTGGAGAAGTACGTGGCAGGGGACTATTTATTGGGATCGAGTTAGTAAAAGATGAACTTGTTCCTGCGGCTTCTGAAGCACAAACCATCGTAAATCAAATGAAAGATAAAGGACTTCTATTGAGTACGGACGGCCCGGACCATAATGTTATCAAGATCAAACCGCCCTTGGTGTTCAATAAGAAAAATGCCGATGAATTGGTTAAAAAAATCGATGAAACAATGTCTGAATAATGAAAAATGCAATTTTACTCATTTTTATCTTAATGTTAGTTGTGGCTATTGTAATGATGAAAATAGAAAAAAAACATGAGATGAATGATCATTGGGAAGACCAAACTGTCTTTCAAATCAATCGCGAGGAACCGCGAGCCCATTTTTTCCCATTTGAATCAGAGGCATTGGCCTTAAAAAATGATAAATCCCTATCCAACTATTTTCAATCATTGAATGGCGCATGGAAATTCCATTTTGCTAAAGATCCTGCACAAAAGGCGGTTGGCTTTGAAGAAACAGACCATGATGTTTCTAGCTGGGAAAATATTAATGTTCCGGGCCACTGGGAAATGCAGGGCTGGTCAGTCCCTATTTATTTGGACGAAGAATATCCTTTTCCACCAGATCCGCCATTTGTGCCTCATGACTACAATGCAGTTGGATCATACGTAAAGACGTTTGAATTGGATGAGAATTGGAACGGTCGGGATATTTTTATTCATTTTGGCGGTGTGCGATCTGCATTCTATTTCTGGCTGAATGGTGAATTTATCGGCTATAGTCAAGGTTCAAAAACTCCAGCAGAATTCGATATTACAGATAAAGTTATCACTGGTGATAATCGCATTGCGGTTCAGGTGTATCGTTTTTCTGACGGCTCTTATTTGGAAGGCCAGGATACCTGGAGGGTCAGTGGATTAGAACGCGATGTGTATCTTTATGCAGTCCCTAAAACACGAATCTCCGATTTATTTGTCAAAGCAGAATTGAATGACGATCTAAAATCTGGATATTTTTCCCTCGACATAGATTTTTTACAAGATGATGAAACAGCAGAAGAAATGACTATCAAAGCTGTTTTGACCGGTTCATCCGAAATATTGTTTGATTCGACAGCAGTTGTAAAAAAATCAATATTATTTGAAGAGGTGATTGACCAGATCAATCCATGGTCAGCAGAATATCCGTACTTGTATAATCTGCAGATTAACCTGATTAATGCTCAAAAGGAAGTTATAGAAAGTTTAACTCAGCAAGTGGGTTTTAAACGGGTTGAAATAATAAATGGAAATCTGCTTGTAAATGGTAAAGCTATTATGTTCCGCGGTGTGAATCGCCATGAATGGGATCCTGTTCGGGGGCGGTCCATTACCGAAGAGATCATGGTCAAAGATATCAAACTCATGAAAGAGAATAATATAAATGCTGTCCGTACATCTCATTATCCTAACCAGGAACGCTGGTATGAATTGTGTAATGAATATGGTCTATATGTGATCGACGAGGCAAATATTGAAGCACACGGAATGCAATTTCATGAGAACAGCTATGGACATATTGCCAATGATCCAACGTGGACAGCCCAATGGATCGATCGAGGTAAACGAATGGTGGAGCGTGACAAAAATCAGCCCTGTATCATTATGTGGTCCATGGGCAATGAAGCAGGCGATGGAGAGAATTTTGTAAAACTATATGATTGGATAAAATCCAGGGATAATACACGTCCCGTAGCTTATCAACCAGCATGGTATGAAGATCACACCGATGTGGTTTTTCCCATGTACAAGAACATAGAATTTATTTCTGATTACGCTTCTAAAAAAACTGAAAAACCACTTATCCTTTGTGAATACGCACATGCCATGGGCAATAGTGTCGGCAATCTGCAGGATTATTGGGATGCCTTTGAGAAATATGATGCACTCCAAGGTGGATTTATTTGGGATTGGGTAGATCAGGTTATTTTGAAGACAGCTGAAAATGGAACAGATTATTGGGCCTACGGCGGAGATTTTGGTGATGAGTTTGCTGAAAATGATTCCAACTTTTGTGCCAATGGCCTTATTGCTGCCGACAGAACCATCAATCCTCATATGCATGAAGTGAAAAAAGTATATCAACCGGTTAAGTTTGAAGCAGATAAATTATCCCGAGGCCGCATCAAAGTAACCAATCGCTACGATTTTGTTGATTTAAATCATTTGAATTTTGAATGGTTTGTTAAAGGCAATGATAAAACTATTTCATCAGGAAAAATTGGAAAACTTGATCTTATAGCAGGTGAATCACAGAAATTAACGTTCAATCTTTCCGGGATTATCCCAGATCCGGGAGTGGAATATTTTTTAATGGTTCGATCTAAAACCAATCAGAATCATCCACTCATTTCAAAAGGTCATATCGTCGCGTGGGAACAATTTCAATTACCAATTAGTCGCGAGTTGACTGCAGCTCCTTTAACTGGTCTGCCCATGATTACTATCCTGAATACAGATGAAGAAATTGAAGTGCATGGCGAAAATTTTAGTGTATCCTTTAACCGCGCTACAGGTCAAATAAAACAATATATTTATAATGGTATTGAACTCTTCATTAAACCTGTTGAGGCAAATTTCTGGCGATCGCCTAATGATAATGATCTGGGGAATGGGATGCCAAAGCGAACTGGATTATGGAGAAATGTGAGTGATAGTTTGAAGACAGAAGCGATAAGGAGTAAAATAAAAAACGGTTTTGCTTGCGTTGTGGTTAAAAACAGCTATCTATCCATTAATTTTAATTTAGTTTCTGTTTATAAAGTATATGGAAATGGAATTATAAAAATTGATAATAAATATTCAATGGCAGACACCTCACTTCCGGAAATTCCAAGAATAGGAATAAAGATGAGTTTATCGGGAGATTTTGATGAAGTAACCTGGTTTGGACGTGGTCCTCATGAATCTTATATTGATCGTAAAACATCGGCTGCAGTTGGACTGTATCATGGGTCGGTATGGGATCAGACTTATCAATATGTACGTCCCCAGGAAACAGGGAATAAAACTGATGTTCGCTGGATGGCACTTTCCAATGGGAAGATCGGGTTGATGGTCAAAGGATCACCCACATTTGATGGCAGTGTCCATCACTATCCATACGAAGATCTTGATTATATTCCCAAAGGACAAAAACACGGCAAACTGAATATACAGCAAAAGGACCAGGTGGACTGGTTGATTGATCTTAAACAAATGGGCGTTGGCGGCGACAATAGCTGGGGAGCAAGGCCCCATGATAAATATACACTTTCTCCGGGGAATTATGACTATTCCTTCATGCTGGTCCCATTTGAAGTCGGAACAGATTTAACCAGACTTTCCAAACGAACGATGAAATAAAACCTTATAAACCTTCACAAAGTTTAAACAGAATACTAAAATATTGAGATTATCTTTATGGCTCCAATGATTCGTGGGGTTTTTTGTTTGTGGGATAATGGGTAGATTTTAATATAATTAATCGCATCTCACCGCTGCTTTTGTTTTTATAACTGCAATTGTAGCCGTAATCCATAAATGTTATGATAAAGACTTATGAAAAGAAGACAATTTATTAAGACCGGATTGGTGGGAACATTTGCAGCGGGAATGACATCCATGTCCTTATTAAAAGGCAGGGATTGCGACACCACAAATCCGGATATTCTTGGACCTTACTGGTCAGAAGATCACCCATACCGAATAATTTTGGCCAATTCCGACGAACCGGGGACACGCATCTTTATTTCTGGAACCGTAAAAGCAAACGATTGTGAAACACCCATCCAAAATGGGGTCGTGGACGTCTGGCATGCAAATGACAATGGTTGTTACACTGTTTTTCAGGAATGTGATACGGGGAACAGTGACGATGATCCTTATAACCTTCGGGGTAAAATGCTTACCAATGAAAATGGAGAGTATGCGTTTGAATCTATCTGGCCGGGATATTATGCCACCCGCCCTAAACATTTTCATTATAAGATTACGACACCTAACGGATTAGAACTGGTCACTCAATGTTACTTCGAAGGAGACCCGCAGGTTACTGAACAATGGGAAGCCGATCATCCCGGACAAATTATACCGTTAGGTGAAGGTGAAAATGGGCTTATTGGCATTTTTGATATTGTGATGGATGAAGAAGAGATCCAGGCTGGAATTAATGGTGAAACGGTCCCGCTTCCCGAAAAACCGGTTTTACGTCAAGCTTATCCAAACCCATTTAACAATTCTACCCGAATTGAATTCAGTATTTCAGGACCGGGACACGTGAGCATAGGCATCTACGATATCAAGGGGAAATGGATAACCAGTATAGTGGAAAATCATTTATCTAACGGAACCCATTCATTCAATTGGAAAGGCATTGATGCAACTGGAAATCCCGTTTCTTCCGGTTCTTATTTAGTTGTATTGAAATATGCAGGGTTTACTGCATCAAAAAAGATAGTTTTTTTGAAATAAGCAAACTCTTGACAAATCATTTTATCTGAGAATATCATTATTAAATAAGGATAGGTTTTAAGTGAAAGCCCCACATTCGTGGGGTTTTTTGTATGTGAAAATTAATTTCCGTTTATTGTAATCACAATTCTGCGACTGCCGCCGCGATCCCGGTGCTCACATAAATATATCCCCTGCCAGGTTCCTAGGTTTAGTTTTCCATTAGAGATGGGGATACTGACAGATGACCCTAAAACAGAAGATTTTATATGAGCCGGCATGTCATCAGACCCTTCTAATGTATGTATATAATATGGCTGATTCTCTGGTGCTAAATGATTAAAATGTGATTCAAAATCTGTTCGGACACTGGGGTCAGCATTTTCATTGATAGTAAGTGAAGCAGAAGTATGTTTGATAAAAACATGTAGTAACCCAATGTTGATGGTTTTTATAATGGGCATTTTCTTAAGAATTTCAGTCGTGATCAGATGAAAACCTCTAGGTTTCGATGGTAGTGAAATCTCTTTTTGAACCCACATATTAAATAAGTGATTATGTTTTTCGTTCTTTTTTCTTGGCTGCCGGGAAGAGAATATTATTGAGTATTAAGCGATACCCGGGAGAATTCCTGTGAAGCGAAAGATCGGTGGGCGGATCACCGACAAAATGCTGATAATCTTCCGGATCATGCCCAGCCAGAAACGCGAAGGCTCCTTTTCCAAAACTCCCATGTAAATATTTTACCTGGTCTGAAGCAGGGTCTTCTCCCATAATGATAATGTGTTTCTTGATTTTATCTTTAAGAAATCCCGTAGTCTGGCCCATAAAACCCTTTACAACACCCACATGATTCTGAGTAAGCATTGCGGGGACAGGATCATATTTTGCAGAAAATTCAAAGAGTGAAAAATAGTCTGCTTCTGCACCCCGGGTCACTGGTTTATTGCTGGGTGGGTAGTCAATATCGGAATATTCATAAATCATAGGATCGGTGATAATAGAAAAATCAGTAAAGGCAAACGTTTTACTGTAATCCAATTTTTGTTGAATTTTTGGTGTTATTGGAGTCCCGTCAAAGACGCTGTGTGCACCATCCAATCCTTCTTCTGCCAAGGCGATATCATAGGAATCAGTAGCGGAACACATTGCAAAGAGAAACCCCCCCTGGCCGACGTAATTTTTTATGCTTCTGACTACAGCCTTTTTTTCTTCGTGTACAGAGATAAATCCCAGGCTGGAGGCCAGGGCTTTAAACTGTTTGTTTTGTTGAATGTACCAGGGAGCCCGGTGGTAATTGCGGTAGAATTTTCCATATTGACCGGTAAAGTCTTCATGATGAAGATGAAGCCAATCAATGTTATCTAAGCCCCCGATAAAAACCTCTTCATCCCAGAGCGATTCGTAGGGCACTTCTGCGTAGGTGAGCGCAAGGGTTACTGCATCGTCCCACGGTTGTTTATTTGGTGGGGTATAAATGGCGATTTTCGGAGCTTTTTCAAGAAGGATTACTTCCATGTTGTTCTGATCAATTGTACCGTAAATCGACAATACGTCTCCCTCATGGACTCGTTCAAAACTGACTCCCCGGATCCTACATTCCTGAGGGATAAAAGGATATTCGTCCACCATGAAAGAACCCCCGCGATAATTTAAGAGCCATTCCACATTGATATTTTTAGTGAGGATATCAAAGGCAATTCCGTACGCCTTGAGATGATCTTTCTGGGAAAAGTCCATCGGTATCAGGATTTTCTGACACAAACTAAATTGAATTATGAAAATTAATAGGAATATTATTTTTGTTCTTTTCATTTTTGGGATCAGCTTTTCAGCTTTTCATTTAATTTTCTCACATGAAACCGAACTGGTTCACACAAAAGAGATGTGGGGAACTCTTCTAAAACCCTGTAATAATAATCTAAAGCTTTTTTGGGTTCGTTTTTTGATTTTTCCAGGATCTCACCATAAAGTACCCACCCAATATCTCCATGTTGAGTCTGCGTGAGTTTTTCAGCCAGAAGCAGTGCTTCCGGAATCTGATTCAAGGTTTTGCGGATGAGGGCTTCCCTAAGAATTGCCTGTGACAGGATAGAGGCATTGGGATATTGTTCCCGTAGGTAATATAATGTCTCTGCTGATTCTGAAAGCTTTTTTTGGCGGATCAGAAACTCTGAAGAAAAGAATAGTTCAAACGCCATTCGGTCTTCCGAAGAGCCGGAGAGATAGTGTTGTTGGATAAGGTCACGTAATTCCAATAAATCGTTAAAAGAAGCTGCTTCCGGGCGAATGGTTCTCAGGGCAGATTTAATAAGAACCATGGCGGTGTCTGGGCGCCCTGCAAGTAAATTAGCCTGAATGAGACGGTTGAGAAATGTTGTTCCCCTAGAGCGTTCGTGTTCAAAATAAGCCAGGGCGGCAGTTGTGTCACCTTTAGCCAGATAAAGATCCCCTATTCGCAAACGAATATCATTTTCCAGCGTTTTTTTAGGTTTGGAACGTAAAGCTGTTTCGTATGATCTGGAAGCCCCATCATAATCCATTGTTATCCTATATTGTATTTCACCAAGCCGGAAGTGGGCGGAAGCCGAAAAGGATGAAACAGGCATTTTAACCAGTAAAGAGTCATAGAATTGAAATGCGGTTTCAAGTGAGGCAAAAGAGAGATTTTGATCGTCGTAAAAATGATTTTCAAAAAATATATTATCAGGAAAATATTGAACCAGGGGAAATTTGTTCTGGCTGGGGATAATTTTATCTTCAAAAGTGAGTCCCAGTCCCAGCAAAGCTTGTCCTATAATTTTGGTGTTATTGGATATTAACTCAGGAGAGAGGAGTAGTTCATAGGCTTTGACTGTCAGCTCATATTTCCTTTCCCGCCGAAGATTATCAGCAAAACCTAACCAGCGTATCATATCTTCCTTGGTTGTAAATCCCAGAGTATAGTGTTGATTAAAAGCCTTCGTGTAATTACCGGTTTTAAAATAAAATGAGGCAGCCAGTACCCGTAAAGCTGATTCGTTTTTTGCTACATTTTCTAGAATCTTTTTTTCAATCACGGCACGAGCTTCTTCTTCATCGCTCATGTGGAGAATCCTGTCTGTAATCATCTTTTTCTGCCGGAGATTTGCAATAAGGTAACGAATAAATTCATCCATGGCTTTATCAAATACTCTTCGTGCCTTATAGTAATTTGCCAGATCCAGGGAAAGTAAAGCATGATTATTAAGTTTTTCACGTCCCCGGTACACCACAGCCTCCATTTCTTCTTGGAGTGACAATCGGCTGTACATATACATGAGGATTCGATAAGTGTTGGGAGTATTACCAAACTTAGATTCTAAATCATTCCATATTTTTTCTGCACCTTTAATATTTTTATTAAGATACTTAGCTTCTCCCAACTCTAAATGGGACTGGAGATCATTAGGAAATAATTTTATGTGTTCTTTAATTAAAAGGACCATTTTTGGATAGTTTTCCAGTTTTTTGTATACGTTTTTTAACTTTCGGTATGCCTGTAAATTTTTTGGTTCATTATTTAGTAATCCTTCATAAATGGCAACGGCATTTTCCAGGTTTCCCCGTTTTTCCATAAGGGCAGCCGTTTTTAAAGCGGCTGAAGAGCTTTGACTGTATAAAATTTGTATTCCCAGAAAAAGGGGGAGTAAAATGGTGAGGGAATTTTTATTCATTTTCAATGTTTTCATTGATAATATTTTGAGGCTCTTTAGAGGTTTCTAAAAAACTCGCTTGACCTACAGCATTAAAATAACGTCGGATCATTGTCTGATAATCCCGAGAATATCCGGCCTTCATTGCCCGATTCAATGCTTCAATAGTGATGCTTTGCCTTTGTCCCAAATCAACGGGGAGACCTGATGGGCCTATAAATACATTGTTTTGGTTTGCTGTTGTTGCCAACCGTTCTTCCTTCTGTCCTCGTCTTGTTAAGGATTTTTGAGAGTCCAGCATTCGGGAAAGGATGCGTTCCTGTCTTTCATATGTTTTCCGTGAATATTTTCGAGATTTAAGGTCTTTAATTACTTCTTCCATTTCCTGTGCTGCACCACTCATATCTCCAAGACCCTGGTGTCCGGACTCTGCCATTTCATTCATGAGTTCCTGCAAAGATTTTTGCACCTGCTTTTGGCTAGAAAGCATTTGTTGCATCATAGCCTGCTGTGCGTTCGCAGCAAGCTGGCTAAAGGCAAGCTGCATTCCCTGGCTGTTAATAGATTTCTGCTGCCCAGACAGGCCTTCCATCTGTGCAAGAAATTGTTCAAATCCACTGGCTGATCCATCGGACTGCATTTGCTGAATGGTATTGTATATTTCTAAGGCGGCCTCATTCAGAGACTTCATGGCAAGTGCCTGATGTGATTTGGCATTATTCCCTTTTCGTTCAGCAAGATTACCAATGGACTCTTTAATCTCTGCTGATGCCCTCCCTAAAGACTTTCCTATTTGTGGTGTAACAGCAAAGGTTTTTTTGGACAGATCCATTAGTGCTGACATAACCTGAGTGAGTTGGTCGCTCAGCATTTGCTGGTGCACTGCAAGATCCTTTATTCGGGGGGAGTTTCTTGGAATCCCGGAGGTTGTTTCATGAAGAGATTCTTGGGATTTTGAAAGCGTGAGAATGTCCTGCATAATTGATTGAAATTCTCCTGCCATTTCGGAAGCGGTTTCCTGCTGGAATTGTTGTTGAATGTTCAGTGCCATTTGATGAAATGACTGGAGATTTTTGAGTGCAGAACGGCTGGCTTGTTTGGAGGAGGAAGAGGCTTCCTCTCTTAATTGATTGGCAGACTCAGAAAGATTTGATTCGGTTTCTTCTGCCAGCTCGGACTGGGAAAGGTTCTCCATCGCCTCAGAAGAAGACTTGCTGTATTCCTCCATAAGATATGAAGCATCCTCCATGATATCCAGGATGTTTTGGAATTCTTCCAGATTTCTTTTTTCTTCCTGCTCCAGCCTGGAAAATTCAGAAGGATCAGTAGTTTCATTGGTTTGCTGAATATTATCATTTAGAACATTCTGTTCTTTAACAAGCTGCTCAAGGCGTTTAGTGATTTCATAGGTCATTTGTTCTGCCTGTATGCGTTTTAGAATATCAATAAATCGATCAAGCTCCTGTTCAATCTGCTTCATGTTTTGAGATAATTGATCCATAGCGGACATGAGGTCTTTCATATCCATATTTTCTAGGGCATTCCGGACCTCATCCATATTCATGAGCAGATCTTCAGAAATTAATTCATTCACGAGGTTCTGCAATTCTTGGAATTTTTCCATAAGGTCCTGTGAAAAAAGACCATGTTTTTCCCCAGATTCTTCCAGAGTTTCGATGGCTTCGGTCAATTTTTTCAACTGTTCAATTTCCTCTGAGGTTTCTTCCAGTATCTTTTTTATTTCTTGTTGTTGTTCCCAGTTAATTTCTTCACTTTTCAAGAGCTCCAAATCAGTTTTTTCCAGGTGTTCTTGAAGAGCATTGAGTTCCTCAAGCTGGATTTCAGTTTCTTCGATAATGTTTTGTTCTTTCTCCCCCATAGCAGTAAAAAGATCTGCAAGGGAAGGCAACCGAGCAATAAAAGTTCCCGAAAGTGTTTTTTTGGGTCCGGAAACCTCATCATTATCATACAGCTCAAAATGAAAATGAACCTCATCTTCTGGCATAAGCCCTAAATCGGACAAGTCCCATACAGTGTATATTTTTTGATGAAGCTGTTTCGGTATGAGATCAGGGATTGTAAAGATTGATATAAATGGATCTGCCTGAATATAGGTGGGCCGGCGGAGTTCATATCCAATCTGGAGTGTTGAAAATCCGAAATCGTCTTCAATTTCAAGATGAAGCGGTAATAGCTGGCTTTCTCCAAGTTCGATGACTGGGGGTGGAGCAATTATGTTCAGATCGGGGAAAAGGTCTGGAATAACCTCCAGGTGGTATGGGATTGGATTGCGGTTCGTGATTCCACGCTTATCCAGAAGATGTACAGTAAACATACCATCATGATGGAGTAAAAACTCTCCTTGAGCGCGTTTCCCACGAGAAGTTAATTGTATTTCATTGTCACCAAGCAGTAAAAAACTTTTCTCCAGCACTCTGTTGCTTGAAAGTTTTATTGATAGAGTTGATCCTTTTAATCCACGGACATTTGCCTGATTGCCTGCTTGTATTTGTGGTTTTAACTGGGAATATTTCGGCGGAATGACTGTGATGGAAAAATCCTCCATTGTCGGCCTATCAGTTACAAGGATTCGGTATTCATTGGAAGAAACCTTTTTCCATGTTTGCCAGAAGTGATCGGCAAGAACAAATGCCTGATAAGAGTAATCATGATAGATATCGTTTATGACAAATGTATAGAGTTTGCTTGAATCGGGCGATGATTTGACCAGCAGTGATGATGTTTGAGTTGAATCCATGTCTTTACTGACCAGGGGAGTGAGGCTCAGGAAAACTGTATCCGGCAGAGCGGAGGTTGCCTTAATGGATAAAGAAACCGATTCTCCCCCTAAGATGCGGATATCTTTTGTGACACTTTCAAGAACAAATGGTTTTGGTACAGCAAATTTAGTCCTGGGATGTATCCAGCGATAGACAGCGCCAGAGCTATGATTCCAGAAAATTGAGATGGATAACGCCACTAGAATTAAGAGAGTGAGTGTTATTTTTTTCCAGCTCCAGACACCATTTTTTGGAAAAAGATCTTTTAACTCTAACGTTGTTAACTTGTGAAAGACCTCCTGTATGAAAGACTGGCTGAGATCTTGAGACGTGCTTTGAGACAAGCTATGCTCCAATTGCAAAGCGTTAACAACTGTATCCTTTTTTGGAAATGAAAGAACCCCTGTATTTCGAGCGATAGTTGATAAGCGAAAACGGTATATTTTGTTTTGGAATGTTCGAAAAAGAATGATGATAATAAAGATGATACAGAGAGAAGCAACCACGAGCAAGGCATTCCATGTTCCTAAACGGATATTTGCTGGTAAATAGAATACAGATTCGATGCATATCCCTAAGAGTACTAAGCTGAGGACAGAAGCATAGAGGATCCACCCTAAGAGATAAAGATCATTTTTGATTTTTACAGTTCGAATATCTCTTAAAATACGAGTAATAGATATTTGAGAGTTTGTCATATCAATAAAATAAATTTATTATATAATGGATCATTGCGTAAGAGCGAAGTAAATGATGTTTACACCCATTTGTAAAGCTTTCTCGTGGATGTCCGCGGGATCTTTGTGCACTTCCTCGTCTTCCCATCCATCACCAAGGTCGCATTCATAGGTGTACAGCACCATGAGCCGGTCTTCATTGAACAGTCCAAAAGCCTGGGGGGCTTTCCCATCATGTTCGTGTACTTTCGGAAGACCATTTGGGAAATCATAGTAGGAGTGGAAAAGAGGATGGTCATAGGGTAATTCAACAAAATCTTTGTTAGGGAAAACACGTTTCATTTCCCGACGAAAGGATTTATCCATTCCGTAATTATCATCAGCATGTAGAAATGACCCCCTGAGTAGAAATTCCCGTAAAATAATAATTTCTTCTTCGCTGAATCGGACATTTCCATGTCCTGTCATATAGAGGTAAGGATAACTGGTTAATTCCTTGTCTGTTAATTTGATACGAACCTCCTCTTGGACCGATTTAATGAATGTTCTGGAAGAAAGATAGTTCAAAAGATTGGGCAGGCTGCTTGGATCGCTGTACCAATCACCACCACCGCTGTACTGAATCCGTGCTACTGTAAATTCCTGTGCTGCAATACTACTGAGGACAGGCAGGAGGACGATCATTATCCTGACATAACACAATAATAGAGTGTGGTGTAATTTTGGTCTGTTCATATTCAAGAAAGCGTTCATTTTTATGGATGAGGGACAAGAATGTTCCCTGTAAAAAAAACAACAGGGAAGTTAGTGATAAATGATGATTTGTTAAACAATTGTTGGATGACCTCTTTCTCTTGTTCAATACATCTGAAATCGGGTATTTTGAGAAATGGTGATTTCAAGAAATTTTTCATTCCTAGGTTTATTTTTTGTTGTGGTTGTTGTGATTTATGGTAAAGACACCAAACCTGACTCTGTTGTTACTGCCCCAAGGAATTTTGTACAGGTTGATCGACATGAAGGGCTTGAATATGAACAGGGTTATTGGACAAATCGTATTTTCCATCCCCGGGAATTTTATGAGGAAATCCCACTTATTCCCCTTGAAGTTCGTTATGGTTTAGGTTTTAATGGAGGTGGCAGTACGTTTGACCAAATGAAAAGTGGTTGGATAGAATACGAAGATCCAAGCGTAGAGAAGTTTGACGGCGGACCTTGGAATGCGAGAGTTGGCCATCAGTTGGAGTTGGATGTTCTGAAAACAAATTTGAGTTATTTTTTGTTAAAGACAAGCTGGGCCGATATTCATACGGGATTGAGTTTTAAGTATTCATCAATATTTTTACCAGAGGCAATCCCTGGTACATCTTGGGGGGAGAAACAAGCATCTTGGGGAGTAGGTGACAAAAAGTTCTCTCCCTTTCTTTGGGAATTAGGCATGAGCAATTCTATGAATATACAGTGGTATGATTCGTGGCTGATAAATGTGCGGTATGTCTATGGCCTGGCATCAGGAAAATTTTACAGGACAGGGAAATCATATGATGATACTCCATCTGGCTGGGGGCCATCGTCCGCACTTAGTGCAGGTTTTCGCTATGTTCTAAACCAGGGTGCAGAAAACCAGTTTTTATTAGGAGTTGATTTACGGTACAGCTATACAAAAATTGACCGAATTTCCGACCCAGATGATCTAACTCCTATTTCCAGGTTCGATCTTGCAAATTACGGTTTATTTTTTACCTTGTCTGTTTCCAAAGGAGGAAAGAAAACAGTCGGAGATATTGGGAAGGAATATTACTATCACAGGGATTTTATTTCTGCTAAAGAAAACCTGGAAGAGTTTATCATTGGATATCCGCTTCACTCTAATCGATATAGAGCAGAGAAATATATTGAAGAGTGCAGGAAGAAGATTCCAATTCAACTGGCAAGGGCGGGAATGAATTTTGATGAACGTCATTTGACAGAAAAGGCATTAGGAAAATATCGCCAAGCTCGGAATTTAACCTTGGACGCAAATCTTCTTGCTGGGTTAGATGAACGAATCAGCCAAATTGCAAGAAAATATATGTACGATGCAGAAAGAATGGTCGTTAGAGGCCAAAATGACTCTGCACTAACAGTCATTGTCAAAACGGCTGCTTATTCTGAAGAAGCCCGCAAATCCATTCCTTATTTTAGAGCAAAAATATATCTTGCGGAGGGTAAAAAAGCAATGCAGTCCGGATTCTTTATGAACGCGTTAGATTTTTTTGAAAAGGCGTTATTGCAGGTTCAGGATTTGAATATTGAGGTGGAATTATTACGATATGAAATAGCCACTATGTTGGTAAACCAGGCCAATCAAGCCGAAGACATAGCTGCCATACAGCTGGTAATTAAATCACTGGAGGATGCACAAAATATTACAGGTAATCTTGGTGAAGACAATGAAAATACATTAAAAGCTTTAAAGGAAAAAGTTATCAGGTTAGAGGAAATCAGCATCCAAAAGGATATTGATAGACGTATGGCTGATGAGAGAGAAAAAAGAGAAGAGCGTTTGCGCCCGACCCTTCAAATTGGTATGACCATTCCCCAGGTGCAGGAAATTTTGGGAGAACCGATGGAAATTATCCACAAAACGAATAAAAAAGGGGAAGATATGCAGTTATGGCTGTACGGATCAGACGTAGATACAGTGCTGCAATTATCATTCTTGGAGTTTATACTCTTTAAAATTGAAAGGGGTTAGGATATATTTAAAGCGAGTTTAATATATAAAAAAGAATTTTCTATAACCCCTTAAAACACAGTTGGTATACCATTTTAAGACGGGGTATTTTGAACGATGAAGATTTATCAAATATTCACTGTTTTCATTTTTTTTGTATCTTTCGGAGGATATTGTCAATCCTCCGCTCAGGACTTTGATGAGGAATTGGATTCACAAAAAAATAAGATTGAGTCCATAAAAAAAGAGATTGAACGCACAAAAAAAAGGATAATAAAGGAAGAAAAAAAGGAAAAAACTGTTGCTAGGAAAGTTACAATTCTTGGAGAAGAAATTTTTCTCATTAACCGCTTACTAACAGAAATTGAAAAAGAAATACAGTCAATACGCAGGGCAATAACCAGACATGAAAGAGAAGAAAAAAATATCCGTGCTAAGATTACAAAAACGGAAGAAAAAATAGCAAAGAATGAAGAAGAATTATCCTTTGTACGGGATCGGTATGCAAACCGTGCTGTATATACCTATAAAAGAGGAACCCTCTCAATACTGGAAAAATTATTAAGCTCTACATCTTGGAGGCAGGCTGTTTACAGATCACATTATTTATTTCTGATTTCCGAAATTGAATCACAAATCCAGGATAGGTTAAAGACTCTGCTAGCGGAAATTAATAAACAAAAGGAAGGTCTTGCAGAGTTACTGCAGGAAAAAGTCACTTTAAAATCAAAACAGAAATCAGCGTTACGTAGATCCCAGGTCCTTGCAGAAGAACGAAAACGGCAGAAAGGCGTGTTGAAAAAGAAGAAGGGATCCAAGGAAAAAGAACTTAAAAAAATAAAAGAAAACAAGGTGGAGCTGACACATTATATAGAGGAAAAGCAGGTAGGATTAAAAGAATTAGAAATACTCCGAAAGAAAATATTAGAGGATAAAGCCCGGTTCGAGAGAGCAGAGCGCATTCGCCGTCAACAAGAATTATTAAAATCAAAAACCTTTGCCGAAGTTGAGGGCCTGCTCCCCTGGCCTGCGGAAGGGAAAGTTGTCACTAAATTTGGCAAACATCGGAATCCGGAACTCAAAACGGTCACAGAAAGCCTTGGGATTGATATTAAGGGGAAATTGGGTTCGCCTATTCGATCTGTTTTAGGAGGAGTGGTTACAACCATCACCTATATTCGCGGATACGGTACTATGATCATTATTGATCATGGGGGAGATTTTTATACAGTGTACAGTCATGTGTCCGATATTCAGACCAGTATAGATAGTGAAGTACAGGCTGGAGATGTAATCGCCTATATGGGAGATTCGGGCTCTATAAATGGTGCCACCCTTCATTTTGAAATTTGGGGAAAGAATCAAAAACTGAATCCGGAAAAATGGCTGGTGAAAAAATGATTTCTGCTTCCATATCTTTACAGCCAAAAATTTGGGAAAGACTTCAGGGAATTATTGCCACAGGAAGAGTAGGAAGTTCATACCTTTTTTCTGGTCCTTCCGGCTGTGGAAAAGAAGGCATTGCAATAGCATTTTCCGCTGGACTTAATTGTGAAAAGAAACCTAAGGGCCCGTGCGGTGAATGCGGGTCCTGTAAACGATTTAGGACACTTCAGCATGAACATCTTACTTTTATTGTACCTCTTCCCGGTAGCGCAAGTACTGTTGCTGGTGGAAAGGGGCAACTGAAAGAAGACAGAGAAAACATAGGATTATTTCAGGCGGCTATTCAAGAAAAAGCGACGAATCCATTTTTTAAAATTGCTTTTCCAAAAGCAAAACAAATTTTAATCAGTTCCATTAGAGACCTTAGAAAAACACTTTATTTAAAATCTCATATTCAGGGTCGAAAAACTGTTTTGATTTTTGATGCCCATCTTCTTTCTATTGGTCAAGGTGCTGCAGGGAATGCACTTTTGAAAATTTTAGAAGAGCCCCCTAATAATACAACTTTGATTTTAGTGACAGATTATAAAGAACAACTTTTGCCAACACTTTCATCCCGCTGCCAACAGGTTAATTTTCCCCCGCTAGATCCGGAAGTTATGACACTGTACCTTGAAAAAATGGGTATTAGTTCTGAACTGGTTCCTGTTGTTACAGAAATTTCTCAGGGCAATATGCATAGAGCCTACTCTCTATTAGATAAATCTACAGAAAATATTTTGGTTATGATAAAGGATATGGTTGTATCAATTTTTACAGAAGATGGTTCAAACTGGAGACAATTTATCAATGAATATTCCCGGCTGGCTTTAAATGATCCCCAAGAGTTCATATTTAAATTTCACCTACTTCAACTTTGGCTCCGAAGCGCATACAGGGGGAAATTAGGTCTATCCAGTGATGTATCTTTAGTAGGGCTGGATGAAGGATCCCTATCGTTGGTTCAAAAACTTCGGGAAATTGACTTCCTTCGAATTGATACATATCTGGAAGAAATACTGACTGGAATGACTCGAAATTTGAATACATCCATAGCATTGACTAATTTATTGATCAAATTACATCGAGAAATGAATGAAGGCAGGCTATATGGCTGAGAACACTTTTTACATTACGACTCCAATTTATTATGCGAACGATGAACCTCATATTGGGCATTCATATACAACTATTTTAGCGGATGTATTATCCAGATATCACCGCTCTATGGGACAGGAGGTGTTTTTCCTCACAGGTCTTGATGAACATGGACAAAAGGTGCAGCAGGTAGCGGAAGAGCGGGGGATTGATCCACAGCAACATTGTGATGAAATGGCTCCGAAATGGAAACATCTGTGGGAGAAACTGCATATTCAATACGATGATTTCATTCGTACTACTGAACCTCGCCATGAAAAAGTGGTAAAAGCTGTTTTGAATGCGGTAAAGGATTCTGGGGATATTTATATGGATGAGTACGGTGGCAGCTATTGTATTGGTTGTGAACGGTTTTATACGGAAAAGGAGCTGGAAGACGGGAAATGCCCTCAACATGAAAAAGAACTGGAATACATAACGGAGAAAAATTACTTTTTCAAAATGAGCAAGTACCAGAAGGAACTCATTGATTATATCAATAAAAATCTGGAGTTTATTCAACCACAGCATCGGAAAAATGAGATTCTTGGATTTCTGAGTCAACCATTGGAAGATCTTTGTATTTCACGCCCGAAAAACCGACTGAACTGGGGGGTAGAACTGCCTTTTGATCATAATTATGTGACGTACGTTTGGTTCGATGCACTCCTAAATTATGTTACCAGCCCCGGCTACGGTAGTGACCCGGAAGTCTTTGAAAAATGGTGGTCCCAGGCAGTTCATCTTATTGGTAAAGATATTTTAATGACCCATGCCGTATACTGGCCCACGATGCTTATGTCCGCCGGTATTCCTCTACCGAAAACCATCTTCGCACATGGCTGGTGGCTAATGGAAAAATCGAAAATGAGTAAATCTATGGGGAATGTGGTGGATCCTATGGAGCTCATAGATGAGTATGGTGTAGATCCGGTGCGGTATTACCTCATGCGTGAAATGGTGCTGGGGCAGGATTCTAATTTTACTATGGAATCCTTCACTAAGCGATATAACAGCGATCTTGCCAACGATTTTGGGAATTTGCTGAGCCGTGTGAGCCGGTTAATCCAAAAAAACTTTGATGGAAAAATGCCTAAGTGGGGAGAACCAACATCTGCTGAGAATGAGATGAAAAAACAAGCGGAAGGTACTATTGAAAAAGTGAACAAACTGATTCATAACATGCGGATCAATGAAGCTATCGAAGAGACAATGCAGTTTATCCGCAGTGTAAATCGGTACATGGAACAGCAGGTGCCCTGGAAACGAGTAAAAGAGGATAAATCAGCAGCAGGAAGAGTGTTGATTACTGCAGCAGAAGCAATGCGACTGGGGGCGTTATTATTGCAGCCGGTTATGCCCAACCGGACATTGATTGTATTGGAAACTCTAAATGCTGAACATACAAGCTTAGCGTGGGGACAGCTTAAACCTGGGAGTGAACTGAAAGAACATCCATCGCTATTCCCAAGAATTGAAGTGAATACTTAAGGTATTGGATAAAAAGAAGGACAAGGGGGAAAGGTTAGGCTTAATTGATATGTTTAATAAAGGCAACTCCAATCAATTGGGAAGTTTTAAAGTAATCACTGCTTAATAGTTTTTTTTATTATATATACAGTGAAGGCCAACCTTGTTAATTGATACACACTGCCATCTTTTTTATGATGACCTAAAGAATGATCTTCCAGGAGTTCTTGAAAGAGCCAATGAGCTTGGTGTTACTCGCTTTATTTGTGTGGGAACAAACCTGGGAGATTCCAGGGAAAGTTTGGAGCTTGCCGAAAAATATGAACCTATTTATGCTTCAGCCGGTGTCCATCCCTATGATACAAAGAATGTGAAAGATGGGTATTTGCGAGAACTGGAGGAATTATTAGAACATCCTAAAGTAGTTGCCTGCGGTGAAATGGGATTGGATTTCTTTCGAAATATTTCTGAACCAACAATTCAAGTTAAGGTGTTTCGAGAACAAGTTGAATTGGCACAAGAAATGAAAAAACCGGTTATTTTTCACAACCGTGAAGCAGACGATGATGTGGTCAGAATCCTTTCAGGCTATCCAGGCATGAATGGGGTTGCCCATTGTTTCTCTGGTGATTTGGCGATAGCTAATTTGTTTTTAAAACTGGGATATTATATCTCATTTGCCGGTAACCTGACTTTTAAAAACAGCAATTTGCCTGGGGTGGCAAAACAGCTTCCCCTTGAAAGATTGATGGTTGAAACAGATTCACCTTATCTCAGTCCCGTCCCTTTTCGTGGAAAACCAAATGAACCAGGACGGACTCGTTTTGTAGCGGAAACACTAGCGGAAATCCAGGGGATATCAATTGAGATAGTGGCTTCCCAAACCAGTGAAAATGCAAAATGTCTTTTTGGTCTAAAATCAGAACTCTCTTAAGAAGAATTATCCTGTAAAGGTATGAGCCGAAACCTATTTATTTTTATGAAAAAAGGATAGATTATTTTGGTGCGGTATGCAAAAAAGAAATGGGGGCAGAATTTTCTTGTGGACAAGAATTTACTTAAGAAAATTGTTAGCATTCTCAATCTTAAAAGCGAAGATAGGATTCTTGAAATCGGCCCCGGTGAGGGCGCTCTGACGGAGTTGATGTTACCCGCTGTGGAACAAATGACAGCGGTGGAAATTGACCCCGAGCTTGTAGCTTATTTACAATCTTTGAAACATTTACAGTCGTGTCATTTTCTCCATAAGGATATTCTTTTGCTGGATTTGGTTTCACTTCCCCTTGCACCACCTGTAAGGGTTATAGGAAATATTCCGTACAATATTACTTCCCCGATATTGTTCTGGTTAATTAAGCAACGGAGCCACTGGTCAGATGCATATTTGATGGTACAGAAAGAAATGGCGGAACGGCTGACGGGGAAAGTGGGGACAAAAGCATATGGTCGTCTCACTGTAATGATTGGAGTATTTATAGATGTGAAAATTTGTTTTAATATTTCTCCGAATGTATTTATTCCAAAACCAAAAGTTGAATCATCAATTATTCAGTTAGTGAAGAAACCGAAACCATTAATTCGAGATGATCAGTTTAAACGATTTGGGAAAATTGTACAATCGGCATTTTCTCAAAGACGGAAGATGCTCAGAAATTCTCTGAAAGAATTTGATTTTCATTTGAAGATCCAGGAAAAAATTGATTTCAGCAGAAGACCAGAAACTTTACTGATTCAGGAGTTTGTAAAACTTCTTCAAAGCAGATAAATGACAAAGCTTGTATTCTTGTCGAGAATTTTGTATACTTGTAAGCTATTCTTGAAATAAAAATAGGGAATCTTTATGGCCAAGGCTGGAAGAGCTATCAACGAATCAAACCGAAGTTTAAGTCGTTATTTAGAAGAAATTGGAAAGTATGAACCCCTTCCTCCGGAGGAAGAGATTGTATGTGCTCAATTAATAAAAAAGGGCAACTATCCGGCATTGAAAAAATTAACAGAAGCAAATCTAAGGTTTGTTGTGTCAGTAGCAAAAGATTATCAAGGGCAAGGACTTCCTCTAACAGATCTGATTAATGAAGGCAATCTTGGGTTGATAAAAGCTGCAGGGCGGTTTGATGAAACTCGGGGATTTAAATTCATATCCTATGCAGTTTGGTGGATTCGGCAGTCCATTCTTCAGGCTTTAGCTGAGCATTCCAGAATTGTACGTCTTCCATTAAACAGGGTTGGGACAATTAGTAAAATCACGAAAAGAGCTGAAAAACTAGAAGCAGAAGTAGAAAGAACCCCGAACGAAGATGAACTTGGACGCCAATTAGAAATGTCCTCTGGTGATGTCCTTGATGCAATGAGAATCTCACGGAGACACCATTCTTTAAACGCACCCTTTAAAGATGGAGAAAAAAATGCACTCATTGATGTCATTGAGGATGATAAACAAATACCACCAGATACTCCGCTCATGAGTGATTCATTAAAAGATGAAATTCGTCATTCGCTAAACACATTAAAAGAAAGGGAAAGAGATGTGATCAAAATGTACTTTGGAATTGATCGGGATTACGCTTTGACCCTGAATGAGATTGGTGAAGAATTTAATTTAACCCGGGAACGGGTGCGACAAATCAAGGAAAAGGCAATCAGGAGATTGCGCCATCGTTCACGGAGCAAAGCCTTGAGAACCTATTTAGGATAATCTATATGAAGGAGGCAATAAATTGGTAGGAGTTAAAGTGCGTGATGGAGAACAGCTAGAGCGAGCCTTACGACGATTTAAAAAAAAGTGGGAACGGGCAGGAATATTGAGAGAAGTCAGGCGAAAAGCTTACTATGTAAAACCAAGTGATGAAAAAAGGGTAGAACGGAAAAAAACTATGAGAAGACTGGCAAGATTTGCCAGATATGCTTCTTATTAGATATCTATTTGATAAGTCATGTAAAAGGTTCGGTAAATATACCGAACCTTTTTTATTTTTATCTGTTTATTATTAAAATGTATACACAATGCTGATTCAGAATATATCAGGTGTACGGGGTCTGGTTGGAACCCATTTAACTCCTCGAAAAGCAAGACGATATGCAGAAGCGGTACATTCCCTTCAACAAAATGGAGTGATTATCGTTGGACGTGATAGCCGTCCATCAGGGCATGAAATAGTCATGGGAATTGTTGACAAGTTAATTCAATTGGGAAGAGATGTAATTGATTGTGGCATTGTTCCAACTCCCACCATCCAATTTTTGGTTGGCGAGACGGATTCTGCCGGGGGAATTATAGTGACAGCAAGCCACAATCCAATTGAATGGAATGGTTTGAAATTTGTCCGCGAAGACGGTATCTTTTTCTATCCTAAGGAATGTGAAGAGCTGTTTTCCTTCGTAGACGATCATTTGAAAAAGGAGCCATCCCAACCAAACGGAATATATTGGAAAGATAAAAATTCAATTCAAAAACATATAATCCATAATGTTAGTTTGAACTGTGTTAATATAAATAGAATTCGTCGTCGCAAATTTAAGGTTGTAATAGATGCAGTAAACGGGGCCGGTGCGGTAGCCTTGCCGGCCATGTTAGAGGCGCTTGGTTGTGATGTAGTGCCTTTAAACTGTGAACCTTCCGGGGAATTTACCCGGGGCACGGAACCGTTACCGGAAAATCTAACTGACCTCTGTCAGTCCGTTATCGCCAACAGTGCGGATGTAGGTTTTGCTGTGGACCCAGACGCTGACCGCCTGGCTGTCGTTTCTGAGAAGGGTGTGCCATTGGGAGAGGAATACACATTGGTGCTGGCTGCAGAAGGATATATGAAAAAAATGGGTACATCCGAAACATTTGTTGTGAATCTCTCAACCAGCATGGCATTGGAAAAAACAGCAGAAAAGTACAAATGCAGGGTGGAAAGAACCCCTGTGGGAGAAATTAATGTTGTAGAAAAGATGATTGAATTGAAAGCAAAATTTGGAGGAGAAGGGAACGGCGGTGTAATCCTGAAGGAAGCACACCTGGGACGGGATTCCCTTGTCGGAGTTACTATGGTCTTGAATCGGATGGCACAGAATAAAAAACCTTTGAGTGAGATTTATTCGGCGTTGCCTCAGTTTAAAATAGTTAAAGATAAAATAAACTTGGGCGATATGGATGTAGAATCCGTTCTAAAAAGTGTGAGGGAGAAATACAGTGATGTTGAGACGAATGACAAGGATGGGTTGAAATTTATCTGGGATGACCGCTGGGTTCACTTGCGGAAATCCAACACTGAACCCATTTTACGTATCTATGCTGAAGCGCCTAATAATTCTGAAGCCCTAAACCTGGTAGAAAGTGTAAAATCTACCCTGTAACAAGAACAGTAAACGGAAAACATGTTATAATGAACTACCATCCTCAAATCCACCCAATTGATCAGATAGGTGTAGGAGAGAGAGCCTCCCGATTATTTTCCCGAAGTATAAAAAAAGAATCTAAAATCAAGGCTTTGAAATTGGTTTTAAGCATGATTGACCTGACCACCCTCGAAGGTAAGGATTCTCCGGGAAAAGTAAAGCAGCTCTGTTACAAGGCGGTTCATCTGCACGACCAGTTTCCAAAACTTCCCCAGGTGGCTGCAGTGTGTGTATATCCTAGCATGGTGAAAGTAGCTAAAAAAGCATTGAAAGGAAGTTCAATTAACATAGCATCTGTTGCCACGGCATTCCCCAGTGGAATGACAACCTTAGACACAAAGCTTGAAGAGGTAAAGTCCGTTGTAGGTGCAGGTGCCAATGAAGTGGACATGGTAATTTCCAGGGGACGATTTTTACAGGGAGATTATTCTTATGTTTTTGATGAGGTAGCTAAGGTAAAAAAAACATGTGGTTCAGCCCTTCTAAAAGTAATTTTGGAAACGGGAGAATTGGTTACATTGGACAATGTGCGCAAGGCAAGTGATTTGGTTATGGAGGCGGGAGCAGACTTTATCAAAACATCAACAGGAAAAGTAAAGCCAGCTGCCACACCGTCTGTGGTACTAGTCATGCTGGAAGCCATTCGGGATTATTATAAAAGGACAGGAAGAATGGTCGGGATGAAACCAGCCGGGGGAGTCAGTACTGCGAAACTTGCCATCCAATATCTGGTTATGGTGAGGGAAACTCTGGGGCAGGGATGGATGACTGCAGACAGGTTTCGGTTTGGAGCCAGTTCTTTGGCGAATGATGTTTTGATGCAAATTGTCAAACAGTCGACAGGTGTTTATCAATCCATCAATTATTATTCTATTGATTAGAGAATAAAACAAATGAATAAAACAAAGACATTAAAGTTTGATACGAACTGGTCATACAGTCCTGCGCTTGAAAGCACAGATCACATAGAGCTGAAAGATCGGTATGGATTATTCATTGACGGAAAATTCACATCCTCAAAAGGGGGCAATTATTTTGATACAATTAATCCTGCCAATGAGAAGAAGCTTTCTGAAGTTTCGGAAGCCAATGAGAAAGATGTGGATAAGGCTGTTAAGGCAGCTCAGCAATCCTATGAAAAAGTGTGGTCAAAAATGAATCCCTCTGAACGGGGAAAATACATTTTTCGCATTGCACGTTTAATTCAGGAACGGGCGCGGGAGTTTGCAGTGATTGAATCCATGGATGGCGGTAAGCCAATCAGGGAGTCCCGGGATGTGGATGTTCCGCTGGCAGCAGCACATTTTTTTTATTATGCAGGTTGGGCGGATAAGCTGGATTATGCTTTCCCAGGCCGCAACACAAAATCGTTGGGAGTTGCCGGGCAAATAATTCCCTGGAATTTTCCTTTGTTGATGGCAGCATGGAAAATTGCGCCAGCCCTAGCTACAGGTAATACGGTAGTTCTGAAACCGGCAGAAACCACACCTCTCACTGCATTGAAACTTGCAGAGGTGATTCAGGAGGCAGATTTGCCTCCGGGTGTTGTGAATATTATAACCGGGGGTAGTAAAACAGGACAAATGCTGGTGCAGCATCCTTGTGTGAATAAAGTGGCGTTTACTGGATCCACTGAGGTCGGGAAATATATTATGAAAGCAGTGGCGGGGTCTGAAAAAAAGTACACTCTTGAACTGGGCGGAAAAGCAGCCAATATTATTTTTGAGGATGCGGCTTTAGACCAAGCTGTCGAAGGCATTATCAATGCTATCTTTTTTAATCAAGGGCATGTATGCTGTGCCGGTTCCCGGCTTTATGTGCAGGAAAGTGTGGCAATGGAAGTCCTTAGTAAACTGAAAGACAGGATGGAAACTCTAGTGATTGGAGATCCGCTAGATAAAAATACAGATATTGGTGCGATTAATTCCAGGCCGCAGCTGGAAAAAATATGTACATATGTGGATATCGGCAAAAAAGAAGGAGGATTGATTTACCAACCATCTTGTAAACTGCCGGGGAAGGGTTTTTGGCATGCTCCCACTCTTTTTACTGACGTTTCCCAATCCCATCGTATTGTTCAGGAAGAAATTTTTGGACCTGTATTGGCTATTCAAACGTTCCGTACAGTGGATGAAGCAATTACAAAAGCAAACAATACCCCTTTTGGTCTCTCTGGCGGTGTGTGGACAGATAAGGGTTCAAAACTATTCAAAGTAACAAGAGAAATTCGGGCAGGAGTTATTTGGGCAAATACGTTTAATAAATTTGATCCAGGGTCTCCTTTTGGTGGATATAAGGAAAGTGGCATGGGAAGAGAAGGCGGTGTTGAAGGACTCCATTCATATGTTGAATTGGTCTAACGGGGGAGTTGAAAAATGAGCAAACGATTAGGCATTCGTAAAACGTATAAACTGTATATAAATGGAAAATTTCCCAGAACGGAATCAGGGAGATACTATAAATGGACTGATGAGAAAAAAACTGCAATCATGAACATGTGTCGTGGATCCAGGAAGGATTTCCGAAATGCAGTTGTGGCAGCTAGAAAGGCTTTTGAGGGTTGGTCCAGCCGAACTGCTTATAACCGGGGACAGATTTTATATCGAATCGGCGAGATTCTTGAAGGGCATCGTGACCAATTCATTGGCGAACTGATACTTCAGGGTTTAACAAAGAGAGCTGCAGAGAAAGAAATTACACAAACCATAGACAGATTTATTTACTATGCTGGATGGGCGGATAAATATCAGCAGATATTTAGCCGGGTAAACCCAGTCTCCATGCCCTATTTTAATTTTACGGTTCCGGAGGCCACTGGTGTTGTGGCTGTCTGTGCACCTGAAGAATCCTCTTTGTTGGGGTTTGTCTCCGTGCTTGTGCCCGTAATTGCAGGTGGTAATACCTGTGTGATTTTAGCTTCTCAATCACGGCCTCTTTGTTCTATCTCGTGTGCGGAGATTTTGCATTCTTCCGATGTTCCTGCAGGTGTGGTGAATATTCTCACAGGTTTACGGACTGAATTGCTTGAACATTTTTCATCGCATATGGATGTAAACTCCATGATTTATTGTGGGGAGAATCTTCAGGAAATCAAAATGGTGGAAGAAAATGCCGCCCTTAATGTAAAACGTACTGTTATTTACAAAAATGAGGGTTGGTCTAAAAAAACATCTCAGGGACCATATTATATATTAGAAACCCAGGAAATGAAGACAACTTGGCATCCCGTCGGGGTGTAACCTTTTCCTGATATTTACTAAACTATTCAATGCCAGATTCTAACTTTGTTAAAAAAGGTGCAGAGCTTACACTCAAAATTGAGTCGCTGGCTTTTGGAGGTCGGGGACTTGCACGGTATAACGATTTTGTTGTTTTTGTAAAGGATGCAATTCCCGGACAAACAGTAAAAACATTAGTCTATCGGAAAAAACAAGGGTATGCTGAAGCACGTGTTCTTGAAGTGTTAGAAGATTCTCCTAATGCAGTGCAACCACCTTGCACGCATTTTGGTGTATGTGGTGGATGCAAAACTCAAAATTTAGTGTATAAAGAACAACTGAATCAAAAAGTCCATCAGGTTGAAGATATTTTTCGCCGACTTGGAAGATATCCTAAATTTGAACTTGACGAAGTAATTCCGGCAGAAAATGTGTATCATTACAGGAATAAAATGGAATTTACCTTTTCACCCAATCGCTGGTTGTTGTCTGATGAACCTGAAGATACGCCAAAATCTATTGCTTTGGGACTTCACATCCCTGGTCGATTTGATAAAATTTTAGACATTAAGGAATGCCACATTCAACCTGAAATTGGAAACCGTATTCTGAATAAGGCTCAGAAGATATGCCGCGCCCATCCGGAATTAGCCCCTTTTGATCCTAAAACACATAACGGGTTTTTACGTCATCTTATGTTGCGTTTTGGTGTGCGGACTCATCAGGTGATGGTGAATATTGTAACTGCCTATGAGGATATGGATAAACTTTCCCCTTTGGTAGATGGACTCCTGAATGATATTTCTGAAATCACATCCATGGTAAACAATGTGAATACACGAAAAGCTGATTCTGCTTTTGGTGAATATGAAATTTTACTCTATGGTCAGCCAACTATTAAAGAGAACATAGGTAATTTTACTATTGATATTTCTGCTAATTCATTTTTTCAAACCAATACCATTCAGGGAGAAAATCTCTATGAACAAATTGTTGAAGCTGCCCGACTTTTCGGCGAAGAAATTGTCTATGATTTATATTGTGGTATTGGTTCTATTTCTTTGTATTTGGCTCCCCATGCGAAAAAGGTTTATGGATTTGAAATAATCCGATCTGCTTTGGAGAATGCAGAAAAAAATGCAGAAAAAAATGGCGTTTCTAATGTTTGGTTTTTCAAGGCCAATCTGGATACATACTTTAAAAAAGGCCAACTACCAAAAAGAGTACCAAAACCGAACGTAGTAATCGTAGATCCTCCGAGAGCAGGTATGCATCCTCATTTGACTCATTACTTACCAAAGCTTAAAGCTGATAAGATTGTTTATGTCTCTTGTAACCCAACGACACAGGCACGCGATTCAAGGATATTAACGGAAAACGGATACACAATTCGTCGCTCTATTCTGGTGGATATGTTTCCCCACACGCCTCATATTGAAGTGGTGACATTGTTTGAAAAATAGTATTTTTGTCCCGAATTAATATTTTTTTATCTTTCCAATTTCTCTCATTTAATTTTTCATATGAAAACCTTAACTTCAGTTTATGCAGCTGTGGTTTAGAACATTACTTCGCAACAGTTTTTTTCAAGTTGGTATTGGTATTCTTATTATTATGGTTTTTGGTGGAATAGTATTAAAACTGTTGGAAACTGGAGATATTACTAAAGGAGAGAATCCTTTTTGGTGGGCAATCGTCACCATGACTACAGTAGGATATGGTGATTTTGCACCTGTAACAACTGCTGGGAGGGTATTTTCTATAGTTGTAATGTTTGGCGGGATATCTCTGATTTCACTGTTGACAGCAACGATTTCGTCTATATTTGTAGCAAAGAAAATCCGGGAGGGTAAAGGTTTGGAAAAAATCAATATAACAAATCATGTGGTTTTATGTGGTTGGAATAAACACGGGAGAAGAATTATACGAACCATTGATAATTTAGCTCATGGAGAGAAAGAGATTGTGTTGATAAATGATTTGAGCGAAGAAAAAGTCACTGCGTTAAGGTCCCGGTTCCGACAGATCAAGCTCCATTTTGTGTCGGGTGATTTTACAAGAGAAAATATTCTTGAAAAAGCCAGTATCAGGGATTCACAAACGGTGGTCGTTATTCCAAATGAGACTGATACAGCGTTGAGCAGTCCCGATGAAAAAACCATTTTTGCTACGATGACTATTAAAAGCATAGACCCGAATATTCGCGTTGTGGCTTATCTAATGGATAAGGAGAACCTTACTCATATGAAACGGACAAATGTTGATGAGGTTGTAGTGAGCGATGACTTTGGGGCATATATGGTTGCTTCACATGTAATTGAAACAGGGGTGCCCCAGACTGTATCACACTTATTGGATGAAACAGCTTCATCAAGGTTTGTATGTCAGAAAATTCCTGAAGATTTCATAGGGAGACCTTTTTCAGCTTTATCCGACCATTTTCGTAATGAGCATGGTTTGATACTAGTGGGTGTATTCTCCATAGAGGAAAACCTTGGAATTAATTCAATTTTATCAGCGGATTCCTCATCTCTAGATGCATTTATTGAACACAAATTAAAAGAGGGAGGAATATCTCTCCAAGAGGCGGAAAAGGTTAGCACGGTAATAAATCCGCATGAAGAATATTTAATTAGTGACGGTGAACAAGCCGTCGTGATTTCTTGAGGATAATATGGATATTAAACAGTTGAAAAGTTTTTCAGTTTTTCAGAATATTGTTGATGAGGAAGCAAAATATTTCTTTGACATAACAGAGGAAGTACAAATATCAGAAGGGAACATATTTATTAAGGAAGGTGAAGTTGGAGATTCAATGTATATGTTAGTGGATGGAAAAGTTGAAGTTAGCCAAGCATTAACATTGAATTTGGACCGACAGGGGAAAGATCATCGCGAAAAGGCACTCACAAAATTCAGCAGTGACCAATTGCCACCGCCTCTTTTTGGCGAGATGTCTCTGTTCAATGAAAATGACCTACGAACTGCAAATGTAAAAGCACTGACAGATTGTCATTTGCTCAAAATTATGAAGGACGATTTTCTTCAGGTTTGTGATACCTACCCCGATACTGGATATAAAATTATGTTAGCCCTCTGTAGGGTCTTGTGTATACGCCTTGTAAATGCCAATGACAATGTCCTAAAGTTAACCACTGCTTTCTCATTGGTATTGGAACGATAAAAAGAAAGCAATATTTATTCCAGAATTGGCAGTGGTGAAGATTCTAGATGGATAAAGTGTTTAAACCTGCCGAGGTTGAGGATTATTGGTATAAGATTTGGGGGGAAAAAAATTATTTCCACGGGGAACCTAACCCCAAAAAAACACCTTTCGCTATAGTAATTCCCCCACCCAATATAACTGGCATACTTACTATGGGGCATGTTTTGAATAACACGATTCAGGATATCCTTATTCGTAAAGCCCGGATGGAAGGGAAAGAAGTCTGCTGGATTCCCGGCACAGATCATGCCTCTATCGCCACTGAGAGAAAAGTGGTTGAGATGCTTAAAGAGCAAGGTGTCGAAAAGCAAAGTCTTTCCAGAGATGAGTTTTTAAACCACGCCTGGGAATGGAAGGAGAAATATGGTGGTATTATTATCCAACAGTTGAAAAAACTGGGTTGTTCCTGTGACTGGGAGCGGGAACGGTTTACCATGGATAAGGGCTATACGAAAGCTGTGTTGTCAGCTTTTGTAAAATTATATGAAAAAGGATTTATTTATAAAGGTCACCGGCTTGTGAACTGGTGTCCTGTTTCCAGATCAGCGATCAGCGATGAAGAGGTAAATCACCAGGAGGTCAACGGACATCTCTGGCACTTTAAATATCCGCTTAAGGACAGTGACGAATTTGTGGTTGTGGCTACAACAAGACCGGAAACAATGCTTGGTGATACTGCGGTAGCAGTTCATCCAAAAGATAAGCGCTATTCACATTTAGTAGGTAAAACGGTGATTTTACCATTGGTGGGAAGGGAGTTACCTGTAATAGCTGATAACCATGTAGATCCAGAATTTGGAACAGGCTGTGTTAAAGTTACTCCAGCTCACGATCCCAATGATTTTTCTATGGGTGAACGCCATGGTCTTGAATTGGTGAGTATCATGAATGAAGATGCATCTATCAATGACAATGCCCCTGATGCATACCAGAACTTATCTCGTGATGATGCCAGGAAAACGGTTGTTAAAGATCTTGAAGAACAGGATTTTCTAGTCAAGACCGAAGATTATGTTCATAAAGTAGGTTATTCAGAACGCGGGCAAGTGCCTATTGAATTTTACATGTCTGAACAGTGGTTCATGAAAATGGGCGAACTGGCCAAACCGGCACTGCATGCAGTGGCTGATGGAAAAATCAAATTTCACCCAGAATATTGGGTTAAGACCTATAAGCATTGGATGGAAAATATCAAAGACTGGTGCATCAGCCGTCAATTATGGTGGGGACACCAGATACCGGTTTGGTATCATAAGGAAGACCCACAAAAAATGCATGTGTCCATTGAATCACCAGAAGACCCTGAAAATTGGTATAGAGATCCAGATGTATTGGATACATGGGCCAGCTCGTGGTTGTGGCCTTTGGCGGTTCACGATTGGCCAGAAGAAAGTGCCGATCTGGATTATTTTTATCCCACAGATGTTCTGGTGACGGGGCCGGATATTATTTTCTTTTGGGTAGCACGAATGATCATGGCAGGTTATGAATTCAAAAGCGATCTGCCATTTAAAGATGTGTACTTCACATCGATCCTTAGAGATAAAACCGGACGAAAATTCAGCAAATCATTGGGTAACTCACCAGACCCATTTGAACTTTTTGATGAATATGGTACTGATGCCGTTCGTTTTGGAACCATGCTCATGGCGCCCCAAGGTTTGGATGTTTTGTTTTCATCGAACAGACTTGAAGTGGGACGTAATTTTATGAACAAATTGTGGAATGCCTCCCGTTTTGTGCTCATGAATCTGAAAGATGGCCAGGCCCTGGACATTGATTTTGCAAAAGAAAAATTAGGTCTGCCAGAACAATGGATATTGAGCAAAATGCAGAAGTCCATTCAAGCCTATAACCGCCAATTGGAAAGATTCCATTTTAATGAAGCGGCAAAAGTGCTTTATGATTTTACATGGAATGATTTTTGTGACTGGTACATTGAAATTACTAAAATACACTTTCGTGAGAAGGATTCTCGAGAAGGAGATGTTGTCCGGGGAGTTATCGTTCATGTTTTAAAAACAATTTTGGCACTTTTACATCCTTATGCTCCATTTATTACGGAAGAACTTTGGAGCCAATTTAAAGCCGAAAAAGATTTAGAGCTCATTGTTTCACCTTGGCCAGACTATCATCCGGGACTGGTAGACAGTAAAACTGAAAAGACAATGGGGTTTCTTCAGGATATTATTATTGCTGTACGAACTATCCGAGGTCAAATGAATGTTCCTCCAGGCAAAAAAGCTGATATGGTGGTTCGGATGCATGGGGCCTCAAAATTTGTTCTTGAAAAATATGATGGTGTAATAAAAAATTTATGTGGGATCAGAGAAATTTCAATTGGAGAGTCTTTAGATAAACCCCCGCATTCTGCTGTGGCAGTTATACGGGATATGGAAATTTTTATCCCCCTTGAAGGACTAATAGATGTTGTTTTAGAGCAGGAAAGATTGGAGAAAAGGAAAACAGATCTTAAGGTCTATATATCTAATATACAGAAAAAGTTATCAAAAAGAGATTTTTTAAGTCGTGCACCTAAAGAAGTAGTAGAAAGAGAGGAAAAAAAATTGATAGAAATGAATAACGAGCTTAAAATGTTGACCATAAATTTGGAGATGTTGCAATGATAAAGAGTATGTGTCTATTAATGTTTTCTCTTTTGCTTGGACAAGCTGACCAAGCAATCATGACTCTATACAAAGACGGATTTGTTCTTGTGAAACAACCGGTAAACTGGTCCAATGTCCCCTCTGGCGTCAGCACTATAGAGTATGACCAGCTTCCCTATGGATTATTTACTGATTCCCCATTCCTTACATTACAGGATGAGATTGTTGTCCGATGGCAGAGAATTAATTCAAATATCTTTTCTGGAGAAGAGTTTTTTTCTAGGAAACTTGGTGAATATGTTGAAATAAAGATTTTAGGAGGCAAAACCCATGAAGGAATCCTTTTGGAATACAATAATGCCAAGGTAACACTTCAGAAAAAATCAGAGGTTTTGTCTATCCCCCGAGATAAGATCGAGTTAATTTCAACTGAAGATAAGATAGAAAATCCCCAGTTTAAACCTACCCTGATTTGGGAAATTAATCTGGAAAAATCAATGCAGGTTCAAGGCGAATTAATTTATTTAAGCACTGGATTTGATTGGAATGCAGTCTATCGTTTGGTTATGAATGGTAAGGATAACCAGGCAAATTTAATTCCGGAAGCAATAATATCAAATCGAAGCGATGTAGATTTTAGCGATTTAACGCTACAACTTGTTGAAGGAGAACTTCATCGCGCCGGCCAAAAGAAGATTAGCTCTGGAAGTCAGCAGTATCTTCGAGCCCAATCCAGTAGAGTAGCAAGTAGTCCAGTCTCTGCAGATCAAAAATCTCTTGGGGACTATCATATCTATACCTTATCGGAAGTTTTAGATTTTATGGGAGACGATAATATTACAGTTCAACTCTACAATCCGCGAGTGATAAATTACGAAAAAACATATATTTTTGAAAACAAGGAACGAAGCCAGCGGGAAGAACCTTTGGTTGTTGAACTAAAAATCATTAATTCTGAAGAAAACGGTCTTGGCATTCCTTTGCCAGCTGGAAAGGTAGAAATGTATTTGGCATCAAAGGAAGGATCGCTAGAATTTTCAGGTGAAGATTATTTGGTGCAAACCCCAAAGGAGGGTACAGTTTTGCTCACTGCAGGTCGGGCTTTTGATATAACTGGAAAACGAACAATTCTGAATTATGACCGCCAGAGAAACAGCGAAGAAGCTTCCATTCAAATCCAGATAAAAAATATTGATGATGAAGATATCCAAGTGCGGGTTGTCGAACATATCTCTGGTGATTGGGTAATACGAGATGCCTCAAGTATGTATACCAAAGAAGATGCTACAACGATTTATTTTCCTTTGAACATCGATGCCGAAGACAATAAAATTATAACCTATACCTACCGTAAAGAATGGAAATAATACCTATAATTGACTAGTTTGTTTTTTAGTTGTTATCTGGATAATGTGCTTGTAGTCAGTACAATTCATATCCAACGGATCTGTAAAATTTTTATTTTTTTGTACTCTTTCTATCTAAATGACTGAAATCAATCTCTCTACATCCCTGCAATATATAAAAAATGTTGGACCCGAGAGAGCAAAGGTTTTATCTGAAATGGGCCTGGAGGACTCGGAAGACTTACTGTATTATTTTCCCCGTCGTCACCTAGATAGGACCACAGTCACAGCTATCAGTTTACTTAAAAAGGATATGATTACTACAATTGTAGGGAAAGTGGAGGCCTGTGGAGAAAGAAAAACAAGGAAAGGAAAATTATTTCAAGCTGTCTTATCCGACGGGACAGGTTTTTTGACCCTCCTCTGGTTTAATGGTATTCCATATATAAAAAAGTCAATTGAAATTGGAGATCAGTTTGCTGTTCATGGAAAAATTGAATTTTATAACGGATTGCAGATTGTGCATCCAGAATATGATAAATTAAATATAGACGATGATCCTCTGAGCACCGGTTCTGTCATTCCTCTGTACCCGCTTACGCAAGAATTGCAAAAGGCTGGAATTGAAAATCGTTTTTTTAGAAAGATAATCCGGAGAATGTTAAAGGGAATCAATAATATCCCGGATTTCTTTCCCCCTGAATTTTTACAGAAGCACAAATTAGTTAGTAGATATGAAGCACTTCATTGGATCCACTTTGCTGAAAAAGAAAAAGATGTGAAGAGAGCTATTTACCGCTTGAAATTTGATGAGCACTTTTTTCTCCAGTTGCTCATGGCACTAAAGAAAGAATCCAATTGTCGTGTTGGAACAAAACCATTGGATAAAACGGGACCGCATGTAAAACTGATTTACGATCAATTGAATTTTGAGCTGACAGATGCCCAGAACCGGGTATTAAAAGAAATAAGAACGGATTTAGGGAAACCCATTACAATGAATCGACTGCTTCAGGGTGATGTAGGGTCGGGGAAAACTATTGTTGCTGTGTTGGCAGCGGCGATTGCGATAGGGAATAATGTTCAGGTTGCGGTAATGGCTCCAACGGAAATTTTGGTTCACCAGCATTATGAATCCTTCAAAACATTTTCTGAAATAGGGAAAATCACTTGTGCCATTCTTGTAGGAAACACAAAAGAGAGTGAACGAAAAAAAGTAATAGATGCTTTAAAAACAGGTCGAATTGATTTAATTGTAGGAACCCATGCTCTCATTCAGAAAGATATAAAATTTAAAAACCTGGGGCTTGTCATTGTTGATGAACAGCACCGTTTTGGTGTTGTCCAGCGGGGTGATTTGGTTGAAAAAGGATTGAATCCCCATTTTCTTGCCATGACAGCGACACCAATTCCACGTACACTTGCAATCACCTATCACGGTGACATGGACTTGTCTATTATTGATGAATTACCCAAACACCGCAAACTGGTCATTACAAAAAAGATTGGTCCTGAGCGGTTGAAAAATGTATATAATTTTATGAAAAATGAAGTATCCAAAGGGAGACAGTGTATGATTGTATATCCTTTGGTAGAAGAAACAGAAAAATCAGATTTAGCAGCAGCTGTGGAAGCATATGAAACGCTATCTCGCACCGCTTTTTCAGATGTGAACATTGGATTGATCCATGGCAGAATGAAAAAAGAAGAAAAAGACAATATAATGAACGAGTTTTCAGATAATAGAATCCAGATACTGGTTTCAACTACTGTTATAGAGGTAGGAATCGATGTCCCTAATGCTACAGTTATGTTAGTGGAACATGCAGATCGTTTTGGGCTAATCCAGCTTCATCAGCTCCGTGGGCGAGTTGGGCGTGGAAGTGAAAAAAGCTACTGTATTTTTGTTCAGAGGGATATTACAGAAAATAGCAGGAAGCGGTTGGATATTATGGAAAGAACAAATGATGGATTTGTTATTTCGGATGAAGATTTAAAATTGCGTGGTCCAGGCGTATTTTTTGGAATAAAGCAAAGCGGATTCTTTAAATATAAAATCGCTGATTTGGTTATGGATGGACCTATCATTAAATCGGCACGAAAAGCAGCTTTTGATCTGGTTGCAAAAGATCCACATCTGCGGAATCGGTCTTTTATTGAATTGCGACGTCATTTCCTGAAAAAATACCAGCATATGCTCGATTTTGTAAATATTAGCTAGTTAGAAAAAGATTGTATTAAGTTTTCGCTCCTTCAATTTTATTTAGCCTATATTCCACTCCTTATTCAGACAAAGATATTGTATTTATTTCTGATGGAACATAAGGTGTGATTCAACGTAGGTTTTTGAAGATAAAATAAAAAGTATGATATGACTTTTGGACATCAAATAATAGCTGAAATGTATTGTAAAATACCATATTTTTGGTTCTTCATAATTTTGTGAACACTGTATAATAAATATTTAACCTAGAGCATTAATGATCAATTCAAGAAATAACCGTTTGAACCGTATAATAGCAGGAATCGTTTTTCTTGTTTCGTTTCTTGTATATTATGATACGATGGCACCTACTGTCTCTTTTTGGGACTGCGGCGAGTTCATTGCTACATCTCATACCCTCGGCGTACCTCATCCGCCTGGCAGCCCCCTTTTTCTGATTATTGGACGGGTATTTTCCATGATCCCATTCAGTCCGGATATTGCGTTCCGCGTGAACTTGATTTCTGTTCTTGTCAGTGCATTCGCAGTCATGCTGCTTTACCTGATTATAGTGAAGGTAATAGCGCACTGGCGCGGTGGCATCAAAGAGAACTCGGATGTGATTATTGCTTTTGGAGGAGCCTTGGTAGGAACACTTACCTTCGCTTTTACGGATAGTCACTGGTTTAATGCTGTGGAAGCTGAAGTTTATTCTATGAGCACCTTTTTTACCGCGATTGTTGTGTGGTTAATTCTTCACTGGTCAGAAAGAGCTGAAGAACCAGGAAATGAACGATATATCCTTATCATCGCGTATATGATTGGGCTTGCAATTGGAATACATTTATTAAATTTGCTGGCGTTACCTTTTATTGCTCTCATTATCTATTTCCGGAAGCAGTCTTTTGAATGGAAATCATTTTTAATCACGATTGGGATTACGGGAGTTACGTTTGTTATTATCCACAATGGAGTCATTAAAGGACTTCCGAAACTGGCAGGTGAGATAGGAGTTTTTGGTGTCGTGGTGGCAGTTCTGATTGTGTTTGGTATCATGATTTGGTCTATTGTGAATAAACAGCAATTACTTTCAATTGTTTTTACTTCGATGGTCCTGATCTTGATTGGATATTCCAGTTACACAATCATTTTTATTAGATCCGGACAGGATCCTGTTATTGATGAAAATGATCCTGAAACTGTTACAGCTGCGGTTTCATATCTGGAGAGAGAACAGTATGGTCAGGTGGGACGATTCCCAAGAAGATATAAAGGAATACCAGCGCAACATGAGGTTGTAGGAGCCCCTGCTAATGGGCAGAAATACAGTTTATCTCAAAAACGGAAGTACATGTTTTATAATGTGGCGAAACAGTGGGATTTTTTCTGGGATTACCAGGTTAAAAAAATGTACTGGAGATATTTTCTATGGCAGTTTGCAGGCAGAGGAAATTCAACGGAACCGGGAGTAGCAGCATTTGGAGCAAATAACAGGCAGGATGGAGTTGATTGGTCACAATTCGGCCTCCCGTTGGCATTTATTATTGGTTTGGTTGGTATGGTTTATCATTTCTACAGGGATGAAAAAGAGGCATTTTCAATGATGACCCTGTTTTTTCTCACAGGCCTTGCTGTAATAATCTACCTGAACCAAGATAATCCACAGCCTCGAGAAAGAGACTATTCTTATGTGGGGAGTTTTTTGGCTTTTTCTGTCTGGATTGGAGTTGGTGCAGCAGCAATTGTCGAAAATATTATCAAAAAAATAAAAACAGAAAACATAGGACATCGCCTGGGCATAGCTGTTATTTTATTGCAAGTTGTTCTTATTCCGTTTGCCATGGTACGTGCGAATTATCATGAACATGATCGAAGCGGAAATTATGTTGCTTGGGATATGAGTTATAATATGCTTCAATCATGTGAGCCTCATGGTATTATTTTTACTAACGGCGACAATGATACATTCCCCTTATGGTATTTGCAGGAAGTAGAAGGTATGCGCAAGGATGTAACTGTTGCCAACCTGAGCCTGTTGAATACACCATGGTATATCAGGCAACTTCGGGATTCACGCCCAAAAGGAGAAGGGTTTATCAATTTGACTGATGGCCAGATTCTAGGTTTAACATCAGGTCTGACACCCTGGAAAACTCAGAAAATACAGATTGCTGTGGAGGGTGACCCCCAAAATGCAGATGGATATATTGAATGGGTATTGAAACCGACGTTTGCAAACCAAGCACTGAAAGTTCAAGACATGATGATTTTACGAATCATCAACGATGCAAAATGGAAATATCCAATATATTTTGCTGTGACTGTATCGCCAACGAATAAAATTGGTTTAGACAAATATTTGGATATGGAAGGATTGACTTTTCGACTTCAAAGTCATAAAGTGGATGCTATAAATCCGGGGAAAATGCAGGATTATTTGATGACAGAATTGGGCGACAGTACATGGTCAACAAATTTCTCCCAGTCATCACTTCTGCGAGTTGATGGCGGTCAAAATAAATCATTTTGGTCAAAGGATTATCAACCGGGATATCTTTTCAGAAACCTTGGAAATGAGAATGTTCATTACAATCCTCAAATCATAAGATTACTCCAGAATTATCGAAGTGCCTATATGCAGTTGGCCGTTCACTATTTCTTTGATTATCAAAGATTAAACCGCAGGGAAGATGCAAACCCAGATGAGGTTGAAATACTCAGGTTGAGGGTAAAGGAAACCCTGGATCAGATGGAAAAAAATCTCCCGGAAAGAACCATAGCGATCGAATCGAAAGATTTATATTTTCAGATAGGCCAAATATACAGTGAGATTGGTGAAAAAGTGAGGCTCAGGCACATTCTTGACAATCTGGAGTCCCGCAGAAACCTATCTGTCCAAGACAGGATTCGATATGGTCAAACCTATATTCAGGACCTGGAGGATTATGAGAAGGCCAAAAAGATATTTAAGGATTTATATGATTCCTATCTTGAAATTGAAAATGCTGTAAAAAGTTCTGGACTGAAACGGACGGGGATAAATCAGAAAACGTGGAATGAATGGCAGAAAAACTATGGAGATATCGTTTCCACCCTGGTTCTCACTTATCAGGAAATGAACATGAAAAGTGAAGCAGAGTTAGTTCTCACGTCCTGGCTGGAGAGGAATCCTGGAGATATAAATGCAAAAAAGATGTTAGAGGATGTTCAAAAATAGTGTCTTGATCTAATTTATTTCCTTCATAATCTTATTTGATACAAACCCATTGTCTCATAAATCTTATCCCGCTGTTTCGGTTATTATTCCCCACTGGAATGGTATTGAGGTCCTGTCGGAGTGCCTGGATTCTCTGAAACAAACTACTTATCCTGCCCTTGAAATTATTGTAGTAGACAATGCCTCTACGGACGATAGTTCAGCTTGGATCAAAGAGCATCATCCGGATATTGTTTTGATTCAAAATGATAAGAATTATGGTTATGCTGGTGGGTGCAACAGAGGAATTTCTCATACAAAAGGAAGTTTTATTCTTTTTTTAAACAATGATACAATTATGGAACCTGGATGGATTGAACCCCTGGTAGACCGGATGATGAGGAACAAGAAAATTGCAGCAGTCCAACCAAAGATTTTAAATTATTACCAAAGGAAAATATTTGATTACGCCGGCGGTTCGGGGGGACACTTGGATGTGTTCTGTTTCCCTTTTGCCCGTGGTCGTATTTTCCTTGAGCAGGAAGAAGATCAAGGACAGTATGACAACCCTGAACAAATCTTCTGGGCATCAGGTACTGCATTTATTGTTCAGAAGGAATTGTTTCAGGCAGCGGGAGAATTTGATGAAACCTTTTTTGCTCATATGGAAGAAATTGATTTGTGTTGGCGCTTTCAATTGATGGGATACGAGATTTGGGCAGAACCCCAATCGGTTGTTTTTCATAAAAATGCTGTAACCTTACCTATGAACAGCTATAAGAAATATTATCTTAATCACAAAAATTCGCTCTTAATGCTCTTGGGCAATTATTCATTACCTGTTGCCATGTATCTTTTCTCAATCCGTTTTGCGTTGGAGTGGGTAGCTTTTGGTTATGCTCTTTTTAAATTAGATTTTAAACATATGTTAGGAATTATTAATGCACAGGTGTGGCTTTTATTTCATCCTCATGTTATTTGGAAGAAACATTTCAGGACAGGCTCTATTCGGGTAAAAAGGGATCGTTCGATTATGTCAAGGCTCTATAGGGGGAGCATAGTTTTGACACATTACATCAGGCGAAGAAATGTTTATTCCGAAATTTCCTCTAAACCTTTTGTATAGGTTTTTTCGTTATCAGGATCTAGTTCGGTCAAATCCATAAGAATATCTTTCTGGGCTAAAACTGTAAGCACGCGGGTCAATGTATCTGCATGGACTTTGAGAAACATAAGTGTATGGTGGTTTCTTGGTGTGATTTCATACACTTCATCAAGTCCCACAATCATATTTCTAAATTCAGAAATGGATATCTCAATTTTCCCTTGTCTAAAGAGATCAACCGCATAATAAAAGGCAAATCGCGCTTTTCGGAGTCCGGAGTTAGTACTTAGTTCATTGATTAACTGAATTCGGTCCATCCATCCGCGAGGATTATCAGAGGCATTTCCACGTATGGCAATTGATCGGCACATTTCTAGCTCGGAAGTTCCACCCTCAGGTGTATATGTATCGATTTCACCAGCAAGGATAAGGTTGCCGTAAAAAGCGAGAAAACTTGCAAGAGGGTCAAAAATAACAGGATCATAGTACAGAGTTCCGCTGTCATTGTAAATGAATTGGACTCCTTTATCAAAAAAGCGCAAGTCACTTCTATTTGAGAACAAAGCCTGAGCAAGAAACGTCTGGTTTGATCCTTTTTGAGAGACGCCCTCGAAAACGAAATGAATATTGAGGGGGATATTCAGATCACTAAACTCTTCATTCCAAACTGTTGTAGAATAAAACCGTTTTATTTCGTCCCGGAGGGGCAGAATAAATTGACGAATGTTGCTTTTTAATAACTGTTCGTCAAAAGTAACTTCTATCTGTCCAAATTGAGCATAGAGAGGAACAGAATAAAAAAAGCAAAAAACAGTGATTTGTATGATTCGGCGGAAAAGCATTATAATCAAAAATAGACTGTACTTTGGTTGTAGACAAGGGAAAGATGGAAATTATTGTATTTGGGATTGCTAAATCCTGAGGTTCTCATTTATTTTTATTAATTTCAACAATGGCAAACATCAAAGAACTTATCCATCCTCATAAAATATTATACAAAACACTCAGGTGTGCAGGAAACCTAGGAGAAGACTTGGGTCTTGAATGTTATGTGGTGGGCGGGGCAGTTCGGGATCTTTTTCTCCATAGAAAAATAATGGAAGTTGATATCATGGTTGTGGGAGATGGAATCGCATTTGCCCAAGAACTAGGAACCCGTTTAAAAGCAAAAAAGATTATCCCTTTTGAACAGTTTGGAACAGCCATGATACCACGAAAAGATCTCCCAGTAGAGGTTGCTTCTGCCCGTACTGAATCATATAAAGAAAATTCTCGGAAACCCACTAAGGTGAGCTATACAGATTTGCAGGGGGATTTACTTCGAAGAGATTTTACAATTAATGCAATGGCTATGGACATACTCCCCAAAATTTTTGGAGATTTACACGATCCCCTGGGGGGAATTACTGATCTTAAGAAAAAACAGTTGCGGACACCTCTGGATCCAGATGTGACCTTTTCCGATGATCCTCTTCGGATGATAAGGGCAGCATATTTTTCAGCGAAATTAGGATTTATCCTTACTAAAGAATGCCTCACGTCCATGAAAAACCAGGCTGGTCGAATTACCATTGTTTCATGGGAACGCATCACAATGGAACTGAAGAAAATACTCAAAACAAGAAAACCTTCCATAGGGCTTTCCATTCTTCAGGATACTGATTTGATGAAACACGTTTTCCCGGAAGTTAGTGCTATGCATGGAATGGAACAGGTAAAAGAATGGCATCACAAGGATGTATTTTACCACACTCTTCAGGTAGTAGATAATGCTGCGGAATTGTCGGATAAGATGGCGGTTCGGTTTGCTGCTTTGGTTCATGACATTGCGAAACCCCGAACACGCCGTATAGACTCCCGAAAAGGGTACACGTTTCACGGGCATGATAATATTGGGGCACAAATGCTTGACAAAGTTGCAAAACGGATGAGGCTGTCTAACGAACTGCGGGACTACTTGAAAAAAATGACACTGCTGCATTTACGCCCAATTGCCCTGGCTAAAGAAGGGATAACAGATTCAGCTGTGAGGCGAGTTATGGTGACTGCAGGGGAAGAGATTAATGACCTCTTGATTCTTTGTCGTGCGGATATTACCAGCAAAAACCCTCATCTGGTTAAGAAATATATGGGAAACTTTGAACGGGTGGAGAAGTTGATGCAGGATGTAAAGGAACAAGATGCCTTGAGAGACTTCCAATCACCTGTAAGGGGGAATGAAATCATGGACGTATGTGGTCTTACTGAAGGGAGAATTGTCGGGGAAATTAAAACTGCTATTGAAGAAGCGATTTTAGAGGGTGAAATAGAAAATAGCTATAATGCAGCGTATGATTACATGATGAAAATTAAGGATGTGTATATCAATTGATTTGATCCAGTATTAACGTTCGATTAATTTTTTGAAGATAAATTGCTGGATTATCTCCTAACAAAAAACTACTTCAATTCAGAAATTTATACATAATTACTGGAAGAGTAAATCTGTATAATAATTAAATTCACTGTAAATTCACCGTATATTTTTATTATTTAGAAATATTTAATTTTGACTAAGTTGTATAGGAACAAAATTCCCCGGGAGGAGAATTGATGAGTGTAATTGGTGTTATTCCAGCACGTTTAGATTCGGAGCGGTTCCCACGAAAAATACTTACTCCGATCAATGGGAAACCCATGGTAATGTGTGTAGCTGAACGTGCTATGAATGCTTCATTACTTGATGAGGTCATTATTGCAGTTGATAGTGAAGAAGTGTACAAAGAAATTAAAAAGTCTAACGTAAAAGTTGTAATGACAGCAAAAGATCATCTCTCTGGATCAGATCGGATCGCAGAAGTAGTAGAAAACAGGGATGTTGATATAGTGGTAAATATCCAGGGAGATGAACCGATGTTGGATCCAAAAATCATTGATGGTCTTGTGAATGAGTTTGATGATTCTTCTATAAGTATGACTACAGCTGTAAGCACAGATATCAGCCCGAAGGATTTTTTTAATTCAAACATTGTCAAGGTTTTACTAGATGAAAATCGTGATGCTATTGGGTTTCGGAGAGATTTATTTCAAGAAAAAATAGGGGGATGGTATCGCCATGTCGGTCTTTATGCCTATCGAAAAGATACTTTGTTGAAATTTGCAGGACTTCCAACTTCGGAGAATGAGAAAAAATTTCATTTGGAACAATTACGTGCGCTGGATAACGGAATTCCGATTCGAGCTGTTATCACGGATTATCCGTATCGTGGTGTGGATGTAGAAGAGGATTTGAATGTTATTATTAAAATGAACAAGCATGAAAAATCATGATACAGAATACACCAGTTAAATACATTTTTGTTTTGGGCGGTGTAATCTCCGGTCTGGGAAAAGGGATTGCTGCCGCTTCTATTGGCTATCTTTTAAAAAGTGCTGGATTAAAGGTTACAATCTTGAAACTTGATCCCTATCTGAATGTGGATCCTGGTACAATGAATCCATACCAACACGGAGAAGTTTTTGTTCTGGATGATGGCTCCGAAACGGATCTTGATTTAGGCCATTATGAGCGCTTCATCGATTTGGATATGAGCAAGGATAACAATGCTACCTCAGGACAAGTATATAGCACCGTACTTGATCGGGAAAGGCGTGGCGACTATCTCGGTGCGACAATTCAGGTTATTCCTCACATTACCAATGAAATCATTTACAGGATCAAAGCAGTCAATAGACCAAAAAAATATGATGTGGTCATATGTGAAGTAGGCGGCACAGTGGGAGATATTGAAAGTTTACCATTTATGGAAGCTATTCGACAATTATCTCTGAAAGTGGGATATCATAATCACACTATTATGCACTTGACACTTGTTCCATATATTAAAGCCAGCGAAGAACTGAAAACCAAACCAACCCAGCATTCTGTGATGAAACTGCGGGAAATCGGTTTAACGCCAGATATGATTCTTTGTCGCTCCGAATACAAACTTACTAAGGAGATAAAGCAAAAAATTGGTTTGTTTGGAAATGTGGATCCCAACCATGTTATCGAAGGAAAAGAAGTAAAAAGTATTTATGAAGTTCCCCTGAATCTATATAATCAAAAGGTAGGGAAAATCATCATGGAGCGTTTAGAATTACCGGGGGAAGTAGACGTTACTTATTTAGAAACATTTATTAAAAAATTTAAACGTCCCGCTCACAGGGTAAATATTGCTATGTGCGGGAAATACACAGAACTTCCAGATGCCTATAAAAGTGTGCTGGAAGCATTCATCCATGCTGGCGTTGAAAATGATGCCCGGGTTAATGTGAATTGGGTAGCCACGGAAGATATGAGATCGGAGAAAGATGCAGAAAGAATTTTTGGGAAAATAGATGGTATCCTTCTCTTACCTGGATTTGGCCCCAGGGGATCTGAAGGGAAAATCCTAGCTTGCAAGTATGCCCGTGAGAATAAGATACCATTTTTGGGTATTTGCCTTGGTCTCCAATGTGCTGTAATCGAGTTTGCTCGAAATATATGTGGATTGAAAGGTGCCAACAGTACGGAATTTGATAAAAATACGCATTATCCTGTTATTGAATTAATGGAATCACAACGGGCCATTAAACGGAAAGGGGGGACCATGCGGCTTGGGGCCTATGATTGTACCATTGAACCGGGTACGAAAACCTATGCGGCCTACAGGAAAAAGAAAATTTCAGAACGCCACCGTCACCGTTGGGAAGTAAATAATCGCTACCGTGATCGCCTAGTAAAAAACGGGTTGAAAATTTCTGGTATAAATGAGGAACTCAATTTGGTTGAAATCATTGAACTGCCTAATCATCCTTGGTATGTTGCCGGGCAATTTCATCCAGAATTAAAAAGCCGGGTAAGCAAGGCCCATCCGCTTTTCAGGGAATTTATAAAAGCAGCTGTAAAACATTTAAATGGAAAATCTTAATGGGTAAACAGGTTAAAGTTGGAAATGTTATTTTTGGTAGTGATACACTGCCATTGATTGCTGGTCCCTGCGTAATTGAATCGTTAGATCACAGCCTGAAGATGGCTGCATCTATTAAAACAATCACAGAAAAAATTGGTATGTCCTTCATATTTAAAAGCTCTTTTGACAAAGCCAATCGGACGTCAATTCAGTCTTTCCGTGGTCAGGGACTTGAGGAAGGACTGCGGATTTTTGAAGAAGTTAAAACGTCTTTTAATATCCCGGTTACTACGGACATCCATTTACCAGAACATGCGAAAGCAGTTTCTCAAGTGGTTGATCTGCTCCAGATTCCTGCTTTTCTTTGCCGTCAGACAGATTTGTTGATAGCAGCAGGTGAGACGGGCAAACCCGTCAATGTAAAAAAGGGACAATTCCTGCCTCCATGGAAAGTATCAAGTATTGTTCTGAAGCTTGAGGAAACGGGGAACACTGATATTTTACTTACAGAACGTGGAACAACTTTTGGTTATGAAAGTTTAGTGTCTGATATGCGATCAATTCCTGTCATGAAAAAGACTGGGTATCCTGTGGTTTTTGATGCTACCCACAGCGCTCAGAATCCTGGTATGAAAGGCGGCAAAACAGGAGGATTCAGGGAATATATTCCAACGCTGGCGAAAGCAGCAGTAGCTGCGGGCTGTGATGGTCTTTTCCTTGAGGTCCATGATAATGTGGAAAAAGCCAAGTCTGATGCGGACACCCAATGGCCTCTTGAGCAATTAGAATCCTTGCTGAGATCGGTGAAAGCTATCAGGGCAGCATTTATATAAAAGTAGAAAGTCAGGAATCATGGTGAACGACCGATTAAAACAAAAGCTGAAAAACGTAAAACTGATCATTTCTGATGTTGATGGGGTACTCACGGATGGATCCATTTATATTGGTGCTGGTGGTGAAGAAATGAAGAGATTTTCTGTAGAAGATGGTGCCGGAGTTGCGCTTGCCAGGGCTGCTGGATTACAAATTGCACTTTTGTCTGGGAGGTATTCACCTGCAACAGACACACGTGCAAAGGAATTAAAAATTGAGGATATTTATAATGGGATGCTCAATAAAATTCCTGCGTATGAGGAATTGAAACAGAAATATAATTTGGAGGATTCGGAAATAGCTTATATTGGTGATGGATTGATTGATCTTCCTGTGATGGAAAAATCCGGTGTCCCCATTTCTGTTCGGAATGCCTATCCACCTGTGAAGAAGGCTGCACTGTATATTACCGATAAAAATGGTGGGAGTGGTGCACTTCGGGAAGCCGTTGATTTGATTCTTCAAGCGAAAGGATTGTATGAGGAAGCTATTAAGCGTATGACAAAAAAGATTATCAAGACTTCCAGTGGATGAAAATGCGCATACCCATTGTTATGTCTATTACACCGTTTGTTATTATGTTGATGTTATTTTCCCCCAGTTGTTCATCGCCTACTTCAGCAGGGACAGGAGAAACCAGTGAAGGGCGACCTGACCAGGAAAGCTGGGAGGTAACCATTTCCATGACTGATGCAGGCCTGCAGCGGGCTATCGTGCAGGCTGGTCATTTAGAGAAATTCAATGATCGTCTTTATGTTTTGCTGGACCAGAAGGTTGAAGTGGATTTTTTTGATATGGAAGAAAGGCATACCTCCCGTCTGACCTCGCAGCTAGCGGAGGTTGATGAAAAATCAGATTTCATGCGCGCGATTCAAAACGTGGTTGTAAAATCGGATAGCGGTGTGACTCTTTTTACTGACACATTATCATGGGATCATGCCCAGGGAACGATCTATACTGACGATTCTGTTAAAATAACAACAGCAAAACAGGACACACTCTATGGGATTGGATTTGAATCAGATGTTCAGATGGAACACTGGAAAATTTTACATCCTTCCGGAGTGACAAATCGTGGTGACGATGAAAAATAGCAATCATGTGCTAACAGCAGAAAACCTCCATAAACAGTATGGTAAACGCTGGGTTGTGCGGGCAGTGGATATTGAAGTAAAAAAGGGAGAGATTGTAGGATTGCTTGGTCCAAATGGTGCCGGAAAAACCACAACTTTTTATATGATCACAGGGATGATAAAGCCAACTAAGGGGAGAATTTTTCTGGATAAAAAGGAAATTACTCAGGATGCCATGTACAAACGTTCACGTCAGGGGATTGGATATCTTGCTCAGGAGCCATCTATTTTTGGGAAACTATCCGTTGAGGACAATTTGAAACTTGTTCTGGAAATGACTGATTTGTCCAAAAAAGATCAACAAACAAAAATTGAACAACTGTTGGAAGGCCTGACAATTCAACACCTCAGGAACAACAAGGGGAACAGCTTGTCCGGGGGTGAACGGCGAAGGGTAGAAATCTGCCGTTCCCTTGCTATTGATCCGGATTTTATCCTTTTAGATGAGCCTTTTGCAGGTGTCGATCCCATTGCTGTTGAAGATATTCAGTTCATTGTCCAATCATTAAAAAATCAAAATATTGGGGTACTAATTACAGATCATAATGTTCGGGAAACCCTTTCAATAACCGACAGGGCATATTTACTTTTTGAAGGAGAAATTTTGAAGTCAGGCACCTCCAGTGATCTGGCGAACGATGAAGAAGCACGTCGTTTATATCTTGGGGAAAAATTCAGGCTTGACTGATGTTAAAGTTTGAGCAAAAGCTTTCCCAGAAGCAAGTTTTATCACCACAGCAGATTCTTCAAGCAAGATTATTGCAGTTAAGCACGATAAAACTGGAAGAGAAAATCTTGAATGAATTGGAAGAAAATCCTGTTCTTGAACAGGTTGAATCAACAAATGATAAAGAACAAGATTTGGATGAAGGAGTTGATGATTCTCTTGATTTATCATCAGATGATGATGCGTATGAGCCGGTAAATTTTTATGACAGATCAAAGAAACCCATTGATCTTCCTGTAAAAGAGGAACAGGACTTTATAGAGACTCTCCTAAATCAGTTAAAACTTATTGATCTGAATGATTCTGAAAGAATTATTGCGGAAGAAATTCTATGGAATTTAGATGAGCGGGGCTATTTAGCTACAGACCTTTATGTGATTGCAGATCGTTTTAACAAGGATGGAACAGAGATTGAATCTATTTTGAGGGCAGTTCAGTGTTTAGAGCCCCTGGGGATTGCAGCGCGAAATATACGGGAATGTTTATTAATTCAACTGGAAAAAGACAATGAATCCCTTGCCTATGATATTATTGATGACCATTTTGAAGATTTCGCTAATAAACGGTTTGAAGTGATTAAAAAAAAGATGAATTGTTCCGGAGAACAACTGGCAGAAGCAGTCAATATTATTTCCCATTTGAACCCCAGGCCTGGTGAGGGCACCAGGTTTACCAAAGATGAAGTAGTAATCCCTGATTTAATTGTAAGGGAACAGGGAGAAAACTGGGTTATTTATACGAACGATAGCGGACTGCCGGACCTTAGGGTCAGTCCGGATTATGTTGCTATGATGGAAGAACAGGGAACGAAAAAAACAGAGGCCCAACGGTTTTTAAAACAGAGAATTTATTCAGCAAATTGGTTTATCCAAGCCATTGAACAACGGAAGCAAACGCTAAAAAGAGTGATGCGTTCCATTATTGATCGCCAACCGGAGTTTTTTTCTGGACAGATCCATGAGTTACGCCCAATGAAGCTCCTGGACATTGCGGAAGATATAAAATTGGATATTTCCACCATTAGTCGTTCGACCCGGGGGAAATATGTTGATACACCTTATGGAGTGTTTGAATTAAAATCTTTTTTTTCCGAGGGGATTAAACTTGAGAATGGTCAGATGATAAGTAATCATATCATAAAGCAGGCGCTGAAGAAAATTGTCGAAGAAGAGGATAAACAGCATCCAATAAATGACCAAAGGCTTGTGGAATTATTAAAACAGAAGGGATACCCCTTATCACGGAGAACGGTCGCAAAATACCGTGAACAAATGAATGTTCCTGTTGCTCGCCTCAGGCGGCAACTTTAATGAATGATTAGGAGGATACACTAATGACAGCAAAAAGAATCATTATTGGGGATCAGGAAATCCGGATATCTGATAAGTTAATTAAACTGGGAGCTCTCCCCGTTGTAGGAACCATACTGGTGCTATGGTTGCTGACGGGGGTGTACAGTGTCGGACCCGATGAAGTAGGGGTCATAAGGACTTTTGGAAAGGTCAGCAGGGTTGCTCAGCCAGGGCTGTCATACCATCTCCCCTATCCAATAGAAGTACGGAATACACCTAAAGTTACCGAGGTGAAAAGGATTGAAATAGGATTCCGAAGCCTTGGAAATGGCCAATTTCGAACAATTGAAAAAGAAAGTAATATGCTTACCGGAGATGAGAATATTGTGGATGCAGAGTTGATTGTTCAGTATAAGATAAAGGATCCAGAAGCTTTTCTTTTCAACTTTGTCCGACCTCAATTGACAGTTAAAGAAGCAGCAGAAGCTTCATTGAGAACGGTGGTGGGGCGTCATGGCATTGATGTAGTGCTTACAGCAGGTAAATTCGTGATTCAGGAAGAAACAAAGGCACTGCTTCAGTCTATTCTGGATAAATACGACACAGGAATTCTTGTTGTTGCTGCCCAGCTTCAGGATGTTTCTCCACCGAAACCGGTTATCGCAGCGTTCAAAGATGTTGCGTCCGCCAAGGAAGACAAAAACCGAATGATTAATCAGGCGGAAGGGTATCGGAATGATGTTATCCCGAAAGCCCGGGGTGAGGCTCAAGCCATGATCCGAGAAGCTGAAGGGTTTATGGAAGCTCGGGTGAAGCGCGCTGAAGGAGATGTGGCAAAATTTAGGGCTGTCTTGAAGGAATACCGAAAATCAAAGGCTGTCACCAGAACGCGATTGTACCTGGAGGCAATGGAAAATATATTACCAAATGTACAAAAATATATTATTCCTGATGGAAAAGATGGGAATCTTCTCAATCTTCTCAATCTTGGCAGTACAGAGAAAGGAAGCATAAAATAATGAAAAAAGTACTTATTGGATTTATTATTATTATAGTGGTTGGTATATGGACCACCGTCTTTACCGTAGATATGACCGAACAGGTGGTCATTCTTCAGTTTGGGAAACCGGTCAGAACCATTCAGGAACCCGGTTTGAACTTCAAACTGCCGGTGCCCTTTCAGAACAAAGTTGTTTTTGACAAACGACTGTTGGAATATGATGTCCCGCCTGAGGAAGTTCTGAGCAAAGATAAAAAAACCCTGATAGTGGATAATTATGTACGTTGGCGTATTGCTGATCCTCTGTTGTTTCTCCAAACAGTACAGGCAATTCCTACTGCAATGACACGGTTAGATGACATAGTTTATTCTCAGCTTCGGCAGGAATTAGGAACCCATGATATGGTTGAAATCATTTCAGAAAACAGGGAATTGATCATGGAAAAGGTGACTGAAAAAAGTCAAAAGGCAACCCGTCCCTACGGAATCGAATTAATTGATGTGCGCATCAAGAGAGTAGATCTTCCAAGGGAAAATGAAGAATCCATATATGCCCGGATGAAGGCGGAACGAAACAGGCAAGCAAATAAATTCCGATCTGAAGGAGAAGAAGAAGCACAGAAAATTCGTGCCTCAACAGACAAAGATAAAACAATTATTCTTGCAAATGCTTATAAGGAATCGGAAGAACGGCGGGGTGAGGGAGAGGCCGAGGCTCTGGAAATATATGCGAAGGCATTCAGTGCTGACCCCGATTTCTATGAATTTGTCCGGACTCTTGAAACATACAAAAAGATATTGGGTGAGAAAACCACGTTGGTTCTTCCTTCCAATTCAAAGCTTTTTGATTTGCTTCAAAAGGGAGATTAAGATAGTATGGAAAAGCAATTTCGTTCCACCACAATTTTGGGAGTCCGAAGAAATACTTCCATCGCTTTAGGAGGAGACGGACAGGTTACATTTGGAGATATGGCACTCAAACAAAAAGCGGTGAAAGTTCGTAAGTTTGAAACGGATTCGAACAAGTTGCTGGGCGGTTTTGCCGGCGCAGCAGCAGATGCGCTGACTTTATTTGAAAAGTTTGAGCAAAAGCTTGATGAATATGGCGGTGATCTGAAACGATCAGTCGTGGAGTTAGCAAAAGAATGGCGCACAGACAAATATCTTCGTCATTTAGATGCACTTTTGGCACTCATGGATAAAAAATCCAGTTTTATTGTGTCAGGAGATGGCAACGTTATAGAACCAGACGGACCGATTATTGCTATTGGTTCCGGTGGCGGTTTTGCCCATTCAGCTGCCGCTGCCTTTCTTGAAAACACGAAATTGAAATCAGGGGAAATTGTAAACAAATCACTCAAGATTGCTTCAGATCTTTGCATTTATACCAATGATGCCATAACGGTTATGGAAATAAAATGAATGAACTGACACCGAAACAAATCGTCCGGGAATTAAACCAATTTGTTGTTGGACAGAAAGATGCCAAAAGAGCTGTTGCGATTGCTTTGAGAAACCGATGGCGTCGACAACAGGTTGCAGAATATATGCGAGATGAAATTGTCCCAAATAACATAATTTTGATTGGGACTACTGGTGTTGGTAAAACAGAAATTGCTCGGCGCCTGGCAAATCTGGCAAATGCTCCTTTTATGAAAGTGGAAGCAAGCAAATTTACGGAAGTTGGGTACGTTGGAAGAGATGTGGAGTCGATTATAAGGGATCTTATAGATATTGCAGTTAATATGGTTCGGTCAGAAAAAGAAATAGAAGTCGTTCAGCAGGCTGAAAAATTGGCTCAGGAAAAAATCCTTGATATACTTTTTCCGGTGGACAGGCAGACCGAAAGAAAAAAATCACCTGAGGTGGAGCAACGATACCAGAGGAATCGTCAGCGATTAAAGAAAAAACTGGAAAAGGGGGATTTTGAAGACAAGGTAGTGGAATTAGATATTTCCAGTGATTTTGCGACTCAGATGCAAGTGTTCGGCCCGTTTGGGATGGAAGAAATTGGAACCAATTTGAAAGATATGCTGTCCAATATCATGCCTGGTCAGAAAAAAAGGCGAAAGATGAGTATAAAAGCTGCCCGAAAAATTCTTACTGATGCAGAGGCCCATAATTTGATTGATCAGGATGAAGTTATTCGTCTAGCAAAAGAATCTGTTGAGAACAATGGAATTGTATTCCTTGATGAGATAGATAAAATTGCAGGAAGTAATAAAGGTGTTGGTCCTGACGTAAGCCGGGAAGGAGTTCAGAGGGATTTGCTACCTATCATTGAAGGGAGTTCTGTACCCACAAAATATGGTATGGTAAAAACAGATCATATTTTATTTATTGCTGCCGGCGCCTTCCATATTTCTACACCATCAGATATGATTCCTGAGTTTCAGGGCCGATTCCCCATCAGGGTGGAAATGAACAAACTATCCACCAATGATTTTATAAAAATTCTCACCCATCCAAAATCGGCATTGATAAAACAATATCAGGCCTTACTTGCAGCGGAAAGTGTGGATTTGAAATTTGAAAAAACTGCCATAAATGCTATTGCACAGATTGCAACAGAAGTTAATAATAAAACTGAGAATATTGGAGCCCGCCGCCTCCATACAATTATGACTACCCTTTTAGATGACCATTTATATGAACAGACTGGAAGGAAAAAACAGAATATTGTTATTACAAAAAATGTTGTAGAAGAAAAACTGGCAGGTATTGCCAGTGACCAGGATTTAAGCCGGTATATTTTGTAATGGCAAAACATTTTTTACATATATCAGATTATTCGAAGGAAGAGCTGTTAGATATACTTCATTTGGCAAAAGAACTAAAAATAAAATTTCGAAATCGTGAAGACTATACGCCATTCAAAAATTGTTCTTTAGCTATGATATTTGCTAAGCCTTCTGCACGGACCCGCGTCTCATTTGAAACAGGATTTGAATGGATGGGCGGCAGTGCACTGTTTTTAGGCCCCAATGATATAGGCATTGGAAAGCGGGAAGCAATCAAAGATATTTCCCGTCTATTTAGCCGGTACAATGATATGATAATGGCACGACTTTTTGATCATAAACATATTTTAGAATTAGCACAATATTCGTCTATCCCGGTAATCAATGGGCTGACTGATTACAATCATCCCTGCCAGATTATGGCAGATATTTTTTCCATATGGGAATCAAAAAACAGGATCGATGACTTAAAAATATGTTATGTAGGTGACGGGAATAATATTGTTCATTCCTGGCTGAACCTTGCTTCAAAAATATCCATAAAGTTTGTCTGTATTTGCCCGGAAGACTATACGCCGGAGGAACAGACAGTTGAATTAGCAAGAAAAGGCGGATGTTCCGAAATTGAGATTAGTCATGACCCTCATACGGCAGTGCAAAATGCAGATGTGGTTTATACCGATGTGTGGGCCTCAATGGGTCAGAAAGAAGAGGTGGAGGAAAGAGAAAAGCTGTTCAAAGATTTTCAGGTGAATGAAAAACTGATGGAGTCAGCAGGAAAAGAAACTTTGTTTATGCACTGTCTTCCCGCTGAGAGAGGGCGGGAAGTAACGGACGAGGTCATTGAATCAGATACTTCTATTGTCTTTAGTCAGGCAGAAAACCGCCTCCATATACAGAATTCCATAATGGCAACATTGGCAGGCAAGGGTTAAAACCCATGCTCTTCGGGCTATGGGCCCGGCTTATTTTCTTCGTATTTAATTAACCTCCCCCTTTGCTTCGGCCGAAAGATTTAATTTGAATACTGTAACTGTTTAAAAAAAATCCTTAACACAGAATATGTTAGTCTACACAGATAATACAGATTATGCTGAAGGTATCTTAGATCAAAAGCCTAATTGGAGAAATATCGGGCAGAAATCATTGAATAAAAATATCAAATCCCTGGCAGAAAAATTGATAAAAAATAATACATTTTTCATGGGTGAAATCAATAGGCAAGGCAACTGGAAACATTTTTTTATTTTAGAATTTGCTCTCACCTCGCAGTATGATACCCTGATTAAAATTTCTCAGTCTGAACCAGAGCTTCCAGGTGGAATACTCTGCCTTGCTGGATCAGGAAAATATTTTCATGGTTTTAAAAATCGACCATGGGAGACCTTACCCGGAAATATCCACCTATCTGCTTATCTTTCACCAAACCAGGAGATAGAATATTTTGCAGGCGGGTTCATCATTTTATCGGCGGTATCAGTAATCCAGACAATTGATTCCATAAAAGAATTGACTGGAAGAGCATCGATTAAATGGGTTAATGATATTATTATTGATTCAAAAAAAGTATGTGGTGTTCTGGCTCATACACACACAATGGGAGATATTATCACAGGAGCTGTGCTTGGAATCGGACTAAATGTAGAAACGACCCCCCAGATACCTCCCAGCAGACTCAATCAGGTAGCGGCTTCTTTATTTGATTTTGTAGCGGAGAAAAACTACTGTTCAGAAAAGATTATACTGGATCGGCTGGTCCCTATTTTGGATGATAACTATCAGCAGTTATTAAAAAACAAACATTCAAACCTTCTAAATATTTATCAGGATCGTTCCTATGTAATTGGGAAAAAGGTGAGAGTATTTACGGACACTTCAATAGAACAGAGTGAAGAAATAGCCAAAGGGAAAGTCACCGGCATTGGTGATAATTTGGGATTGCTCATTGAAGGACTGGATCATCCAATTACAAGCGGAAGGATAGTCATTGAAGACCAAATTAACCACTGATCACGGAGGAGTTTTTTTCTCCAGTATGAATGGGAAGATTATTCAACCTATAGGTTAGATCATAATGCTATTAGCATTGTTAATAAAATAGTTTACCAATTCTTATTTGTGGAGCACGAAGAAACCGCCCTATTTTTCAATCAAACATTAAATATTTAAACTGAAATAAGCATTTCATGTATATTAAGAAGTTAACAGCAACGACATTTCACTCATAAATATAAACTGACATCAAAAACAAACGTGATCTCTACTGATACAACAGACCTCGTTAACGTTCTTAATACAAGGCTTGGAATTTTAGGCCTTTCGCTAAAAGCAGATACCACCGAAGAGAGCATTTTACAGCAAATCGCATTTATTGCAAGCAAGATGGATGATTTTAATTTAGGCAAGCTAGTCCGGATACCAAGCGCGAAGCTGTTAGATCGAATCGCCGAAGCTATTGAGCTAACTGGACCTGAAAAAATCTTCATAGATATGGGTGCAACGGATAAAGCCGCAATTAGACAAGCAGCTATTGACAGTGGAGAAGAAACAGCAATGACTCAAGAGGGCCACACCTACCACATGGATCCAGTGAAAGAACAGGGGAGAATAGTTGCTAATACATACTACATTAAAGACGAAGGAAGCAACCTCAGTGCTTTAGCAAAGGGTATGGATAGAGAAGATGCTGTTAAGGAAATTAGGAACGGTATGACAAATATTATGAACGGCAGGACCATGTATATATCATTATATACGAGAGGCCCCAAAGGATTCCCTCTCTCATTCCCTGTTGTACAAATGACTGACTCTGCATATGTAGCACACAGCGCAGGGATTCTTTACAGAAATGATTTTGAAGGTTTCTTTGAACAAATGGATCTAACAGACACTTATTTCACAAATCTTCATAGTACCGGAACCCTTGATACTGAAAAGGGACGTATTTTCATGGATCTGAAAAAAGAAACGACAATTGCATTTGAAGTATCCTATGCCGGCAACGCACTTCTTATGAAAAAAGGTCACCATAGATTGGCTGTTAACAGAGCGGTTAAACGTGCAATTGAAGAAGGTGAGTTTGACACTTTGTCTGAACATATGTTTATTACTGGTGTTAAAGGACCAAAAGACACTAATCGCCTGACATGGATTGTGGGTGCTGCCCCAAGTGGTTGTGGAAAAACAACCACTGCAATGGCAGGAGATCAGTTCATCGGTGATGACCTTGCCCAGTTCTTACTTGTAGATAATATGCTAGCAGTTATAAACCCAGAATGCGGCATCTTTGGAATCGTGAAAGATATGACTGCAGAAAGTGATCCTAACATCATTAACCTACTAAAGACACTAGGCAAAGAAGTTATCTTCTCTAATGTTTTAATCACTCCAAAAGGTGAAGCAAGATGGACTAATGATGGCAGGCCTATCCCGGAGGAGGGAATAAATTTTCAGGGGAATTGGACAAAAACGATGTTGCCAGACACACCAATATCACATGGGAATGCACGGGTCACTTTAAATTCTGCAGATATTGCTAACTTTGCGAAGGCAAAAGCTGAAGCTTCGACTGGAGTTGAAGCAAAAATCATTACGTATAGTGGTAGAGATCCAGACACAATGCCTCCAGTATGGATTGCGAATTCAGCAAATGAAGGCGTATTAATTGGAGCGAACATTGTTTCAGCTACAACTGCAACTGAAGTTGGCGCTGACGGTTCTCTTAAACGAGCTCCATGGGCAAATGCACCATTTGTTCCAAGTGAACTTGGTGCATATATGCAATCTCAGTTTGGAGTATTCAATAATGAAAAATTGAAAGAAAAACCGCTTATGGCCGGGCTTAACTACTTCTTAACAGATAAAGCAAGGGGTGGGGAATCTGATAAGTTACTTGGAGAAAAGCAGGATGTAAAAGTGTGGCTTGCCTGGTTAGAAAGATTTAAACACGGTGAGGCTGAAGCAGTAGATACTCCAATTGGGGAAATTCCAACCTATGAAAAATTAAAAGACTTATTTAATGAATTGATTGATAAGAACTACACGAAAAGTCTTTATGATAAACAGTTTTCTCTTTACCTTGGAAATATTATTTCTAGGCTAAAGTATCAGATGGAAGAATATGGTAAAATTAAAAGCTCTCAGAAAATTCCGGATTTATACTTTACTGAACTCCAAGCACAAATTGATAAACTCAATAGACTTCAAGCGGAATATGGAGACGTTATCACGCCAGACCAGTTATTGGAAATAGCCCAGTAAGTTTTCGTCCTTTTCAATTTTGATTTAGTATAATGGCACCCGTTCCTGATGACCTGAGCCAGTATCCATTTCCGGGTTGAAAACTGTCTGTCTGCACATACACGTTCTCAAAGCTATAAACCGTCCCCGGAATAATAAGGTTTTCAGGATCTTCTATGTTTTCTAAAGGAAGCTCAATAGAAATCCCTGATATGAGATTCCATCCTTGGTTTAATTCAATGATAAGTTGATTTAACCCATTGCCAGTTATAGTAACATTCCCGGAATTTTCAAAGAGAAGCCAATAACCAGAACCATGTAATAATTCATTTTCTTGCACATAACCACCATCAAAGGAATACAAAGTCCCTTCTACACTTTCGGGAAAGAGTATTTGATAGTAAGCATCATCAACCTCAAGCGGTAAACCAACCAGGTTCCAGCCTGCATTGAAATCAACTCCAATGTCTAAATCATTTACTGTAATATCAAACACTCTTGGTAGATGATCGGATGCCTCCTGGGTGTCGTCCCATTCCAATCCATATTCCGTTAACGTTGCCTCTTCCATAGCTAGGGTATTGAGAGTAAAATGTCTGCCTGTATCAATGGTGGCATCGGAATAAAATACGTAATCCAGTTTCCCTGGATTAAATGAGCTACCATCCTTCCGCCACGTGTAACCCATGCGCTTGTGAGTATGACGGGAAAAAAGATCCACGATTGCTGTGGAGTCCCAGTCTGGGAGGAAATCTACGCCATATTCATTTTCATCTTCAATATCCCCAATGCGGATAGTTTCCACCTGCTGGCGGTACCCAACAAAATTGAAATCCCCTACATGGACAAAAGGTGTTTCATCTTCCAAATCAAAGGGCCCATTTCCATTGGAAATCCATTCACGCCAGACAGACGAGAATTCATCCGCCTGTTGTTGACGATCTTCGTTATTAGCACAGCAAGATAAGTGAGAATTGACGATCAATAGATTTTTTCCCAATTCTTCTTCTGTATCTAATAACGCACACATGGTTCTTTCTGAACTGATCAAACTGGCATCATCAATGATGAAAAATCTGGATAAAACCACCATATCCCGATGGGTCCAACTGGCATACCACGGTTCATTTGGAAACCATGATTGAATAATATCATTAATTTCATCCCAATCAGAATGTTCTTGAAGCGCAATTACGTCAGGATCTAAAGCCTGAATGATCCGCATAAAATGGGGCTGGCGTTCCTCGTCTAAAAATCCGTCATTCCAAGTATTATAGGTTACAATACGAATATCATCTTCATGTTTGCGTTCTAACGGAATTGGATCTGGCAATGGTACAGTATCTTCCCCGATACTAAAATAGATTCCGCCGTCTTCATTTGGCACAGTGTCTGAGTTTGACGGTGCCTCTGCGATCACGATCTTTCCTTCCGATAAAATCTGGGATCCATTCAAGGTCATAATATCAGAATCACGGGCGATGGCTACTTCAAATTCTGTGGATGTGATGGTGGGGCCGATCCGCAATGTTAAGTCATTCTGCCAAACAGTTTCACTGCCTCCATTAATATAAAATACGCCCTCCCGCTGACCAAAGGTCCAATCCAGTTCTGCGCCAATACCATGAAAATCGAGTCCGGTGGATGCATTATTATCTGCATCAATGTAAAGATGAAATGCGTTCCAGTCCTGCATGAGATATTCGCCATTATGAAAATTGAAATAGATGAACAGAAATTCCATATCGTAGGTAATCTTTATATCACCAAAATCTGCACCCATGCCATCACCTTCCATATCGGAATAGGCTATTCCTACATTGTCCCAATCGTGGAATTGTCCATCAATATTAATGGGGTGTCCTGCTATTAGTATTGAGAATAAAAAGGGACTGCATGCTAAGCGGATTAACCACCAAGAATGTGATTTAATTATATTTATCATTATTGTATCAGGCCCATGGCTATCACAATGAGAAGAATCCCATTGATGAGTCCGGCTATAATGCTGGGAACAGTGTCAAATCTAGTGAGTTTTTGCTCCATGATTCATTTCGCTATCCCCCAATTTACAACATCATCTCACAAACAAAAAACCCCACGAAAGTGGGACTTGATATTGTGTAAAGGGTAGAATTATTTAAGTAATACTATCTTCTTGGTTTGCTTAAAGTACCCTGATTGTATTGTGTAGAGGTAGGGACCAGCACTAACTGGATGTCCGACATCATTGGTAGCATTCCATTGGATTGATTTTAAGCCAGCAGCCTGTTTGCCATTTTCCAGAGTTCTGACTATTCTGCCCATCATATCATAGATAGTGATATTGACCAAACCATCCTTGGGCAAATTATAGCGTAATATTGTTACTGGATTGAATGGGTTTGGGAATGCAGGATAAAGAACCATTTTATTATATTGGGAATCTACTGTTTTATTATTCTTCCCAGCGGATGTCAAAGGTTCGATATTGAACTTTAAGTGAATCTGAGAGATGCACCTCGACCCTGAATGAGGCGGTTTGATCAGGCTCCAGTGCTGTATCAGTCTTGACTCCAGTATTATATGTCATTTTTATTCCGTTTATAAATGCGGAGTCCTTGGCAGCAAGTTCTGTAGTTTTGGTCCAGAGATTTGCTATAACCCGGACGAAATCTCCACGCTTTTTCCCAGTGTTTATCACAGATCCGGTGATTACTTCTTTCCCGGAAAAGATTTCAACCTGAGGTTCTTCAATAAATGCAACCACGGCAACGGGTGGAAGTTCTTCCTCTATCATCATTATGGACTCTTGATCAAGGACAAGCAGCCCGATTTTGGTTTTTAGGACTATTTTATCAAGTCTCTCTTCAATGATTTCTCCCAGGACAATACTTCCATTGTGCAATGTGATCCGGTGCAAGCGGTTCGGTACTTTGATAAGATCAAGCAGTTCTTCCTTGATTGTAGGCATTTCCCGTGTTTTTTCATATAGCCTCATTATTTTTTTTAGTGAATCTATTTGGGACTGTATATCAGGGATTTTAGACTTATAATCGAAAAAAGGTTCTTCTTCCGCTTTGGAGGTAGTGTCATCATCGCGGAAAGGGGGAAGGGGGATCTTTTGGGAAGGAGTTATCAATGGGGTATCGGTTTTCAACGTATCCGATTTGGAGGGAGTTAATGGGATATCGGTTTTTACCGTATCCGGCAATTGAGCCATACCGAATTGAGTGATAAAAAGTCCTAAAGTTATCAGAACCTGTTTATTCATAGAGTTCACTATTTAAGTGCGCTTTAAAAGCCAGTCTGCGTATTTCCTCCTGGTATTTGTCAGTTACACCAAGGGTTTTAACCAGAGTAGTGATTTCATTATATATATTGTAATTATCAGGGTGACTTAAAAGAGGTAAAAAGGCTGGAATTACAGACACATTTCCCGACTCACCCAGTTTGTTTATGGCTTTTTTTCTCAGGGCAAGATCATGATCATTGTTCAGGGCGATTTCCGTTAAAGCATTACGTATTTTCGGATCCTTAAAATCCCCCAGAGCGTCGATCAAGGTATTGAGCAGACTAAAGTATTGCTTTTTCCCAACATTGTATGTGTCTAAAAGTGTGAGAATCAGCTTTTCTTCTGTAACACCCTCCATGGTATTGAGGGCAAATTCTCTGACTTCAAGATTTGTATTTGGATCACCAAGCAATTCCGTGAATGCACCTACAATTTCGGTTGTTTCTTTCTTCCCCAGGATTTCAACAGCCCGGTTTCGGATGCCTACATTTATATAAGGATCCTTGGCAATATCTACCAGGGCAGGGATGACTTTGTCATCACCAATAGTTCCAAGAGTTTTCGTGAGCAATTCTTCAGTCCGAGACAGGTTAGACTTGGCGACTTCATAAAGATCCATTAATGCGTAAACCTGATCTTTAATGCGAACTTTCCCCAAATTTTTCACTAGGTAAAGATGCAATTTATTTGTTTTTTTCTGGATGGTGTGCATTGCCCGGATCATAGCTTCAGCAGCTTTTGGGTTTTCTTTAAACTTGGCAAGTAAATCAATAGAAAATTCCATAAAGGAAAGGTCTATTGCCGCTGAGCTGGCAACGGTTTCCGCGATCGCATTTAACGCATTTGGATGATGAGTTTCCGCAAGGGATTCACCTGCTGCAAGCCGGACATCATAAGATTGATTTGAATCCTGATAAATACTAATGAGTTCTTCCAAAGCCTGAATGCGTCCATCTTGGAAAGCAGTGTGCAGTTTTTCTACATCGCCATGTTGAATTGTTGTAGTCCCTTCTTTCTTTTTTCCGAAAAAAGGAAGAAGGGATTTGATTTTTGAACATCCTTCAAACATCAGGATCGAAATAAGGAAAAGAATAAGTGTTTTATTCATCGGTCTCCCAAAACTTTAAGGATAAATCATTTCCGTTGAAATATCCATATGAAAAATACTGAATCCAATCACCAAGAATCAAAAGCTTTCCACCGTTTATCATTTTTTCTGTTGCTTGGTGATAATGCCCGGTAATCACATAATCAAATCCATTGGCTATATATGGTTTTGTAAATGCTTCCAACTCACTGAGAACTCGCTCATTGTATTCATCAGAGTGCTCATAATGTTGACCTTTCTTTGAAATCCAATTTGCAATGCTGTACCCAATGGTTGGATGCACCCAACGATACAGCCAGATAAAGACCGGATTTCTGATGATCATTTTTAACAGTTGATATCCCCGGTCCCAGGATAGGATTCCGTCACCATGGGTCAGGTAGAATTTTTTTCCGTTGACTTCAGCAATTGTGTTATCAGTGTAGGTTTTATCAAACAGTCTGTCCGAAATAAAATCCTGAAACCAGTAATCGTGGTTCCCAACCATAAAATGCAGTGCAACACCTTTACTTTTAAGATGAAAAAGTTCGTGATAAATCTGAAAGTACATTTTAGGGATTACATGAGGATATTCAAAGTAGAAATCAAAAAGGTCTCCTAAAATAAATAGAGTACCTCCCGTATGGGCAACGTGATGGAAGAACTGGAATAACCTCTGTTGTTTTTGATGTTCCTCTTCGGATGACTGTATTGCCAAATGGGCATCAGAAATAAAATAGACTGGTAAATCCATAAGTGAGAAAACTTACTGCTACCCAAGGATTAAGACAAATTAAAATGTTATTCGTAACTTTATCTTGAAAATACGATTGGTTTATCTTAACCTATTGTAAATTAACAGTGTCAAATGTAACGTAGATAGAATAATGAACCATAGATTCATATTATTAGTTTTTCTTTGTATTCAGATTGTTTTTGGGCAGTCTTTTGGAAAAAATAAAGTTCAATACAGGGACTTTGACTGGAAATTTATTAAGTCTCCCCATTTTGATGTTTATTATTATGCAAATGAATTTGAGTTGGCAGAGTTTACGGCAAATGCAGCGGAAGAAGCATATGAACAAATTTCGATCCACCTTCGATGGACATTAAAAAAACCGGTTTCAGTCATTGTATATAATTCTCACAATGACTTTCAACAAACAAATGTAGTGGATACGTACATGTCTGAAGGAATTGGTGGGGTCACAGAATTATTTAAGAACCGTGTGGTCTTACCATTTGATGGATCTTATAAAGAATTTAGGCATGTTATTCATCATGAACTGGTGCACGCTGTAATCAACGATATGATTTATGGAGGGAACGTTCAGGGAATCATTTCAGGGAGGATTAGGCTCAATATACCTCTTTGGACTAATGAAGGGCTTGCAGAATATCTCTCTTCCAATTGGGATACCAAAGCGGATATGATTATTCGGGATATGGCAATTCATGATGAAATACCTCAGGTGAAAAGGTTGGAATCCTACATGGCCTATAAGGGTGGGCAATCAGTATGGCGATTTATTTCTGAAAAATATGGACGTGAAAAAGTTGGTGAGATATTTACCAAGATGAAAAAGTATCAGAATGCTGAAAAAGGGTATGAAAAAGCTCTGGGCTTTGATTTTGAAGAACTGAGCAAACAATGGAAAAAATATTTGAAGAAAGAGTACTGGCCGGATGTGGCCGGACGGGATGAACTTGAAGATATCTCCAAACAATTGACTGACCATAAAGAAAAAGGGAATTTTTACAATATTTCTCCGGCACTCTCTCCAGATGGAAGCAAAATTGCGATCTTGTCAGACCGGGAAGGATATGCGGACATTTATTTGATTGATGCCTTGAATGGAAAGGTAATCAGGCGGCTGGTTAAGGGAAACCGCTCTATTGATTTTGAAGAATTGAAATGGCTTCAACCGGGGATATCCTGGGCGCCCGACAGTAAAAAAATTGTGATCGCATCTAAAGCAGGAAAAGGAGATGTCTTTCATTTAATTGATGTAGCCAGCGGGAAATCTGAAAAAATATCCCTTGAATTGGATGGACTTTTTACCGCTTCGTGGAGCCCGGAGGGAACACAGCTGGCTTTTATTGGGAATAAAGGCAGAGCGAGTGATGTTTATCTCTATGATTTTTCCACAAAAAAACTAGTGAACTTGACTGATGATATTTTTTCCGATTCAGAACCAGTTTGGAGCCCGGATGGGAAGAAAATCGCTTTCATTTCTGATCGTGGTGATTACCTTCGGGTTGGTGCAGACAACACGACTGGTGAGACGCTTGAAGTAGATATGTTTACACATGATTTCTCGCAAGATGATATCTATGTAATAGATGCACAGACAAAAGAGATTATTCGGGTCACCAATACAGATTACAATGAAAACTATCCTGTTTGGATGCATAAAAGAAATGCCCTTTTTTTTACGGCAGACTATAACGGTGTATGGAATATATTTTATCGTGATTTGGATTCAGGCACACAGATACCGGTCAGCAATGTATTGACTGGGATTCAGCAATTGAGTTTATCAAATGATGATCAGCTCCTAGTGTTTGCTGGTTACAGTAAAGGCGGGTGGGATATTTATAGTTTGACGAATCCGGGAGGATTATCTAAAAAGGAAATCCCGTTGACAAATTATACACAAAATAAAGATCAAGACGAATCATTAGCTGATCTTAGATGGAATAAAGACAAACAAATGAAGAGCAGCAGAGGTGTGGATGATTATTCTCAATATATTTTTGCACGGCAATATGATCAATACAATGATACGATTCTAAACCAGAGAGAAGAAAAAAAGAGTGCGTTTCATGATAGTCTTCGGCAAGAGGACACCTATCTTCCCCAGTTATACAAAACGCATTTTACCCTGGATATGATCGGGGGCAATATGATGATCAGCAGTGTGTTTGGAGCCCAAGGGATGACCTTTTTCTCCTGGAGTGATCTTATGGGGGATCATAAAATATTTTTTGGGACTGAAATGGTTTTGACCCTTGAAAACAGCGACTATTTTTTATCCTATGCGTATTTAAAAAACCGGACTGACCTCTACTTTAATTTTTCTCAAACTGCTAATTTTTTCTCATTAGGTTATCAAAGATTCGGGAGACTGCGTCATATTGGGATTGGGAGTTTTCTGTCCCATCCATTCAACCGTTTTAACCGGATTGACGTGGGATTGTCATATCATATTTTTAGATATGAAATTTTTATAGATGAATTTTTAACCGGAGAATATGCCCTTGAGGATGAAGAAAAATTGTCAACCGTTTTGCCTATGGTAAGCTGGGTCTATGATAATTCTGTTTTTGGATACACAGGGCCATTGGATGGATTCCGTCAAAATATTTCTGTAACTGCCACACCGGGGATTGGTACGGGAGAAATTAAATTTCAGACAGTGGTATGGGATATACGTAAATATATTAGGCTCTGGAAATATTATTCTTTTGCAGGGCGCTTGATGATTGGAAAAAGTATGGGGCATGATCCACAGAAATTTTTTCTTGGAGGGGCACATAACTGGTATTTTGGGAGAGGAGAAACCGATGGGAAAGACGATTCAGGCCAGTTTAGAGAAGTGATGCTGGATGAGGAAAATGATAACCTGTTGAAGGATATCTATTTTACTGAATATGCCATGCCGGTTCGGGGAGCACGTTATGCCGAGCGGATGGGAACAAATGTTGCCCTGGCTAATTTTGAATTTCGATTTCCTTTTATTTTTGCGTTTGGACCTCCTTCCCGGGTGGCAGCCACTTATTTGTTTGGTCATGCCTTCTTAGATGTCGGTGCTGCCTGGGATGAATATGAAGAGTTCAGTGACCAACTAATAATCGAAGATAAATATGGAGATATGACTAGCGTAACGTCTCCAAAGGTAGCAGGATTTGGAATAGGATTCAAACTTTTCACACCGCTGGGATTGCTCCGGGTTGATACAGCCTGGGATATAAAACCCGACGGAAGTTATTCACGGCCACAGTATCTTTTTTCCTTTGGTCCTGATTGGTAGAAAAGAAGAGCAAATCCTTTAATTGAAATATAAATATTAACCCTGCCAGCATCATGAAATCAGCAGTGAAAACGGCATTTCTATGTTCAGGATGCGGGAATGATTTTCCCAAGTGGCATGGTCAATGTCCAGCATGCAATGAATGGGGAACCCTTAGTGAATTCAAAATTTCAAAGAGGTCTAAAAAGACTGTAAGTGAAAACAGACGGAAGCCCGCATCCCTGACTGAAATCCTGTATAAGCAATCTACAGAGCGGTTTTCAGCAAAACTTCAAGAGGTGGACCGGGTACTGGGTGGGGGTTTACTGAAAGGATCGGTCATCCTTCTTGGAGGAAGCCCCGGGATAGGGAAATCAACTCTTGCTCTCCAGATTGTCGTGGGATGCGGAGTGCCGTCTTTGTTTGTATCTGCAGAAGAAAGTGAGGATCAGGTTGCCATGCGGGCAAAACGATTGAATATTCAATCTGATGACTTGCAAATTTCCGGTGAAAACCAGATAGAAAGAATTCTCGAACACATATCTTTGTTGAAACCAGAATTGGTTATTATAGATTCAATTCAGACTGTGTTCAGTATGGGAATTGATTCTCTTCCTGGGTCTCCCACCCAGATTCGGGAAAGCGGTCAACAATTGCTTCAGATGGCCAAACAGAGAGGTGTCTCCGTAATTATTATAGGCCATGTGACCAAGGAAGGTGTTATTGCTGGACCTAAAATGCTCGAACATATGGTGGATACTGTTCTGTATCTTGAAGGAGATGGACGCTATGACCATCGAATCCTCCGATGTGTGAAAAATCGTTTTGGTGCTACAAACGAAGTGGGCATTTTTATGATGGATGAAAAAGGGCTCCTGGAAGTCAGCAATCCTTCGGAGCTATTTCTTGAAGAGCGGTCAACCAATGTAGCCGGGACAGCTATTTATCCTTCATTAGAAGGAACAAGGCCAATCTTGGTAGAAGTGCAAGCACTGGTGTCTGCCGCAAATTTTGGTACTCCTCAGCGGAATGTGAACGGATTTGATTATCGACGATTATCAATGCTTTTAGCAGTACTTGAAAAAAGGATGAAAATTATTATGGGGACCAGGGATGTGTTTGTAAATCTTGTTGGAGGGCTGAAAGTAAATGATCCGGCGGCAGACCTTGGCATTATCAGCGCCGTGGCATCCAGTGCACTAGAAAAGGCAATTCCACCGGACTTTGTCCTTATAGGAGAAGTGGGATTGGCCGGTGAAGTGAGATCTGTCGGTCAATTGAAAAAACGCCTAAAAGAAGCAAAAGCCCTTGGGTTCACCCAGGCATTGATTCCTCATTCCGGCAAACGATCCATCAAGCCTCTTCCAAAAGGCTTGACAGTCAGACCTGTTTCCACTGTTCAGGAAGCGTTTAATATTCTGTTCTGAAGTATTGCAATTTACTCTTTTACATTCTGACAAAGAAACTTCAGCCAGGACGGGATTGTTAGACACTCATCATGGCATCATCCACACACCGGTTTTCATGCCTGTGGGGACATTGGGAACGGTTAAAACTTTTACACCACAAGAATTAACATCTCTTGATACAGAAATAATATTGGGGAATACGTATCACCTTTACCTAAAACCGGGAGATGATATAGTAAAGGATGCCGGAGGGCTTCATTCCTTTTCAAGCTGGAAAGGACCGATGTTAACAGACAGTGGTGGATTTCAAGTATTTTCTTTAGCACGATTGAATAAAATTTCGGATGAAGGAGTGGAGTTTCAATCTCATATAGACGGGAGTAAACATTTTTTCACTCCGGAAAAATCCATGAGTATCCAGCGGAATTTAGGTGCAGATATCATTATGGCTTTCGATGAATGTCCTCCGGGAAAAAGTGATAAAAAAACAGTGGGCCAGTCTGTTAAAAGAACAACCATGTGGGCAAAATCCTGTGTTCAATATCTTGATGAAAATCCTTCCCATTTTGAGTGGGACCAAATATTTTTTCCTATAGTACAGGGGAATATTTATCCAGAACTGAGAAAACAAAGTTTAGATGAATTAGTCGCCCTTGCTTCATGCGGTATGGCAATTGGAGGTTTGGCAGTAGGTGAAGATAAATCTGCCATGTTGGAAATGGTCAGTTTATGTGATGAACATTTACCGATTGACCAACCTAGGTATTTGATGGGTGTGGGTAAACCGGCAGATATTGTGAATGCAGTAGCAATGGGAATGGATATGTTCGATTGTGTCATCCCTACACGGAATGGGAGAAACGGGCATATTTTCACAGATGAGGGAATTATTAATATTAAAAACAGTAAATATAAATCGGATTTCAGTCCCATTGATGCAATAAGTAGTTCGCCTTTTGGAGCTCAGTTCTCAAAAGCATACGTCCGGCATTTGTTTAATGTGAATGAGATCCTTGGAGTGCGGATTTCCAGCGCCTTGAATATTGCTTTTTATATGAAATTAATGAAAACGATCCGATCAAAAATAGAATGTGGTGAATTTTTCAAATGGTCAAAATCATTTTTGAGAAAATGGGATGATGAGTAGAAACTTTATGAAAGTGTTCAAAACAAAAACTGGAGGAAATTATGTTAAAAGTTGGTGATACTGCGCCGGAATTTTCGTCGATGAATCAGGATGGAGATCTTATATCTCTCGAAAGTTTAAAAGGGAAAAAAGTGCTGCTTTGGTTTTTTCCAAAAGCAAGCACCCCTGGATGAACGGTCCAAGGACAGGGGCTCCGTGATGAGTTCCAAAAATTTCAGGATAACAATGTGGTGATTCTTGGTATGAGTGCAGATTCTGTGAAAGCTCAGAAGTCTTTTTGTGACAAACAGGAATTTCCTTTCTCACTGCTCAGCGACCCTTCAAAAGAAACCATCAAGGCATACGGTGCCTGGGGACCGAAAAAATTTATGGGGAGGGAATATGAAGGAATTTTCAGATATTCTTATCTTATTGATGAAAATGGCACTATTGAGAGGGTATATTCAAAAGTAAAAACAAAAACTCATGCGAAGGATATTCTTTCAGATCTGGACTGATTTTTGCACTGCTTAAATTTGAAAGGAGTGTAGACTTTTCAATATATAATTAGATATTCATTTTTCCTTTAATAAATATTTTTTGGTTGTTTTTATCATTGAGGTATCCCATCATAACAGAGTGTCCAGATATTTTTAGATGCTGATTATCTTTCTCAATAGCAGTCATATGAACCGGTGAGGAACCTATCGCGAGAACAGCCGTGTTCTCAGGTTTTATATATAGATGGAGTGGGGTTGTGGTTTTTAATTCAGTCCAGTCAAAATCAACAATATAATCTGCTGAATCAAATTGAGTTGGAAGACTGATGGTAATTTTCGGATTTTTTGAAGTAATTCCTGCCCCAGTGTATAATGGGAGAATTGCCTGAAGAACAACCCAGGCGGTTGATTCCGCTTTCAGTTGAATCAAAAAAGTATCCTGCTCAAATAAATCGAGTATTTTTTGGATTCCATTTGCATTTACCAGCAGGTTATAATGACTGAGCCGAATGGCTTTTCCGTCTTTCCAATAGATTGCTGCCTCTTCATGGAGATTGGGTTTAAAAGCTGGTATAAATTGTTCATCAAAAACATCAATTTCCTTTTCCAGATCTAATTCAGGCTGAACTATAAAAATTGGTTGGCAGGCTGTTCTTGCTGTTTTGAGATCATTTTGTGCGGTAAGTACAAGGGTTGCGCCCATCGTCCAGATACCAAAAGCAATAATTTCCGCAGTTGGAAAGGGAAGTCCAGCCATCATCACTCTGTCTTTTGGACGGACACCTGAGGCTTTCAGCCAATGGGCGGTTTTCTGAACCCGAATGAAAAAATCCTCATTTGTCATACTCAAGTCATGATACAGAAGATGATCTTTATATTTTACATTTTGTCCCTCCACGAGAGCATGGAGATTCGGGTATGGCACCATGTATTCAATGGGTTCAATATTGCCATAGCATTGAGCGTTATAGATTCGTTTTTCCAGATTTGTTTTGTTCATTATAATATGAGCAAATTTACACGTTGAATTCAGAATAAAACCATCCGAACTTGAAAATCAGAGAACAGCTTCTCAAAGGCAAATTTATTGAAAGACCAAACAGATTTTTAACTGTAGTGGATATGGACGGCTTAGTAGTGGAGAGTCATTTGCCGGACCCTGGGCGGCTGAAGGAGTTATTAACCCCGGGGGCGGAATTATATATATCTTCCGTTCCGAAAAATACACATCGAAAAACTCAATATACAACCAGGATGGTTCGGTACAATGGCACTCTTGTGTCCCTGGTTTCTGCTCTTCCAAATCAATTTGTTAAGGAAGCCCTTGAGTCAGGCGAACTTTCAATGTTTACTGATTATAAAATCTTAAGACCGGAATACACAGTTGGCCGTCACAGGTTTGACTTTTTACTGGAGGATAGTGATAAGCATGAATTCTATTTAGAAGTAAAATCGGTTACTTATGCAGAAAATGGAATTGCAGCATTTCCAGATGCTGTAACAGAGCGGGGACGTCGGCATGCCATGGCGCTCCAAAAATTAGTGGAGTCCGGCAAAAGAGCGGGTATTTTGTTTGTGTGCCAGCGTCCGGATGCACACGAATTCAGACCTATGTGGGATCGCGATCCAAAATTTGGGAAGGCATTGCAAAGCGCATTCGAAACTGGAGTGAGAATATGGTGTATTACAGTTAATGTGACTTTAGAAGAAATCACTTTTTTACGGGAAATTCCCGTAAATTTAAATATTGATTAAGGGGAAAAAACAGGTATTGAGAAGGAAAGAATTTATTATTCCTAATAAAACACTATTTATTTATCTGATTGTACATGTTTTGTTTTTTATTCTGCTTTCATGTGCAGCTGTTCAGGCACCATCTGGAGGACCAGTTGACACAACACCCCCGGAGCTGGTTGCGGTGACTCCTCCCAGCGGGACAATACAATTTCGTGGAGGTGAAATCCATCTCCGATTTTCAGAATACATGGATGAATCCACCGTAGAACATGGATTCCGAGTTTTCCCCAGACTGAATGAACAATTGGATATTCGCTTTAAAGGGGATGAATTGTTTTTAGAGCTTCCTCACGATTTAGCACCAAACCAGACCTACGTCATTACAGCTGGAAGAGGCTTGAAAGACGAACATGGTGTCCCATTGGCAGAACCTGTTCATATGGCTTATAGTACCGGCAGTGAAATCGCCCGGGGTCAGATTTCAGGACAGGTATTTAATGAAAATGATATTGCTGTCCACTTATGGCGGTTTAATGATGAAGATATTGATTCATTATTTTTTACAAAGCCTGATTATGTAACTGACGTAACGGATGATGATTACTATCAGTTTAAATATTTATCTCCCGGCAGATATCAAATTCTTTCCATCGGTAATGAAGGCGCAGGGCTGCCTCTTGACACGAAGAGAATGCGGTACGGTCTTTATTGGAAGGATCACCTTGAGCTTGGGGAAAATGATTCCTTAACAGAGATAAATATGATTGTTCGAAAAGAGCCGCAACCTTTCCGCCTTGTTAAAGGAGAATGGAATTCATCCAGATGGGGAAGGTTATTTTTCAATCGGGGATTACCAACGGAAAAACTGGAAGGTAAAATTATACTTGTAACCGAAGATAGTGTATCTGTGCCAGTAGATTTTTTTCATGACCCCCTTGATAGTAAAAACTTAATTATTACTGTCTTAGATAGTTTGGCAGGAAAGACAATTGAAATTCACCTGGAGTATTTGTCCCAGGAAGAGCATGTAATTCTTGATACATCTTTCATAAAAATTACAATGCCGGAGACACCTGATTCGTCCTTTCTTGAACTGATTTTCCCGGGCAGCAGGGTAATCGTTCAGCCTGAACTGGGGAATAAGCCCCCGGTTTCACTTATTTTTTCTAAACCTGTACAGCAGGGAATGGTTTTTCAAAGCATCGAATTTATACAGGGAGATTCTGATTCCGTAGAATTTGTAACAAATTTTATTAGTCCACTCAAGATCAATGTGGCAACAGTTAATGATTGGGAACCAAATCAAATTTATTTTTTACAATTAATTAGTAATAAAGAAGCTGGAAGAATGACATTTGAAGATTCTCTCACAAACATACATATTCAAACTGAAGATTTTATAGGCTATGGCAATCTGTATGGAACTGTTGAATCTGGTGAAAAGTCGCATCTGGTTGTTGAATTAAAATCTCTTGAAAATCCTGAAAATAAATGGACATCAGTTGTAAACTTAGAGTCTGGATTTGAATTAGTAATGATTCCAGAAGGGCATTATTTTCTGATGATATTTGAAGACAGAGATCAAGATCACAACTATACATATGGGAAAGCAGTACCCTATTCTCCATCGGAATCATTTTTAATGATGCCGGACACTTTAGAGATACGGGCTAATTGGGATATAGATCTTGATAAAATTTTATTTTTGAGGACATTCTGAATGTATTGTGTGATCATGGCCGGTGGAAGCGGGACACGTTTCTGGCCTCTGAGCCGCAGAGTAAAGCCGAAACAACTTCTGGATATTGTTGGTGATAAATCTATGCTGCAGATGACTGTTGACCGTCTTAAAAAATTGAAGGTCGTGGAAGATATCTTTATTGTTACTGGAGCGGAACTGGCTGAAAAGATATTGAAATCCATTAAGGGGATCAGTGCTGAGAATATAATAATAGAGCCAAGTGGGAAAAACACTGCACCCTGTATTGGCTTGGCCGCTCTTCGTATTGGTGAGTTACAAAAAGATGCGGTTATAGGAGTGTTTCCCGCGGATCATCTAATAGTTGGCCATCGGAAATTTGTGAGAGCAATTAGTACATCTAATCGTTTGGCTAAACAGAACCAAACTGTGGTAACGATCGGCATTATACCTACATTCCCCTCAACCGCATATGGCTACATCCAGCACGCAAAAGAGAGTACCGCACATTATTTAGATGCACACTCTTTGAAGGCATTTGCAGAAAAACCCCATTTAAGATTAGCAGAACGGTTTATAGAGAGTGGAGATTTTTTATGGAATTCAGGGATTTTCTTTTGGCGTGTGGATGTACTGATGGATCTGATGAAAACACACTCGCCGGACCTTCATGATCGGTTGCAAAAAATGAAATCCTTGTTGAATCAAAAAAAAGATATCACCGCCATATGGGAAGATATAATCCCTCAATCCATCGATTACGGGATAATGGAAAAAGTAACGTCAAATGCCTATGTTGTTCGGGCAGATTTTGACTGGAATGATGTTGGGTCATGGAATGCAGTGTGTGACATCCTGCAAAAAAATAAGAAGAGGAATGTGGTGAGAGGGAATGGACTGGTTCTTAATGGAAAAGAAAATTTTATTCATTCTTACGATCATTTTACGGCAGTTTTGGGACTTGATAACATTGTAGTTGTCCATACGGAAGATGCTACACTAGTTGTCCATAAGGATCAGGCAGAAGAAGTCAAATTGTTGGTGGAAAAAATGGGTAAAACTGCCCGGGATGACTTGTTGTAAATGAAACAGAAACAATTATTAGAACATTTTGTGTCTTTAGCAAAAAAATTGGGATTGCGAATTGTCCAGGGAAAGGGTGATTTTTATGGGGGCTCATGTATCTTGAAACAAGATAAGGTCATTGTATTGAATAAATTGAAGCCTATCGAACAAAGACTTCGAGTTTTGGCCCGTGAATTTGCAGATATTGATTTAACCGGAGTTTATATTGTCCCGGTACTTAGAGAATATATAAATGAAAAAGGGTTGGATCTTTTTGAAATGGGTCAGGTGGAAAAGCCTTGATTTTGAAAGGATATAAAGGCTACAATCCTGCTCGTTTTTGAATAGAATGAATTAATAAAGGATTACTATTGTGAAAGACTATCAACCTGCTGACATACGAAATATTGCTGTCGTAGGACACGGAGACAGTGGAAAGACAATTTTATGCGAAGCCATGCTTATGTGCGGGGGGCAAATTAACCGCATAGGTTCTATTGAAGCGGGGACAACCACGTCAGATTATCATCCCGGCGAAAAGGAAAGACAAATATCTATTCATGCTGCGCCATTATATTTGTCTTGGCAGGAGAAAAAGTTTAACCTGCTTGATGCACCGGGATACATGGATTTTGTCGGCGAAGCAATTGGAGCAATCAGTGTAGCCGACCTTGCGATGATCGTTGTTCATGCCGTAAATGGTATTGAAGTGGGTACAGAACAAATGTGGACCCATGCAACCAACCAGGGTATTTCTAAAGTTATTGTTGTGAATGGTTTTGACAGAGAGCATACAAAATTTGATGAAATTTTGTCTTCTGCTAGAGAACGGTTCGGGAAAAACGTATTCCCGATGCAAATCTCTGTTAGTGCAGGTCCGGGATTTAATAAAGTCATTGATGTAATGCGGAAAGAAATAATCACATATCAAACAGACGGAAGCGGGAAATTCACAGAAGATACCGCAGAAGGTGAATGGAGTGATAGAGTTGAAGCCCTGCATGAAGAACTGATTGAATATGTAGCGGAATCAGACGATTCTCTTCTTGAAAAGTTTTTTGAAGAAGGTGGACTTTCTGAAGATGAAATGCGCAGTGGAATTCACGAAGCGATTCAGAGCCAAACTATCGTTCCGCTATTCTGCACATCCGCAACAACAAACGTGGGTGTTTCGCGGTTGTTGGATTTTATTGCGAAATATGGTTCTTCACCTGTGGACAGAGCAAAAATTGTTGCAAAAGCTCCTCGCTCAGATGAAAATATAGATGTTGAACTGGAAAACAGTAATCCAGTGGTGCAGGTGTTTAAAACCATTAGCGAAGCTCACGTTGGTGATCTTTCTTTTTTCAGAGTCTATTCCGGCAAGGTAACAACAGGGATGGATATGTTCAACACATCCCGTGGAACGACTGAGCGGTTTGGACAGCTTTTTGTTTTAAACGGGAAGAATAGGATAAGTGTAAACTCATTAAATCCAGGTGATATCGGTGCCGTTGTTAAATTGAAGGATACTCATGCTGGAAATACCCTGTGCAGTCCGAAGTTTAAAGTAGTAATACCGGAAATTGAATATCCAAATCCGAATATTCACTCTGCAATTGTCCTCAAAGCAAAAGGGGACGAAGAAAAAATATCTATGGGTTTGGCAACTCTTCATGAAGAAGATCCGACGTTTGTATATCGTGTTGATAGTGAAGTGAGACAAACAATTATATCCGGTCAGGGAGAACTTCATATCAAGACTTCAGTTGAACGTCTAAAACGGCGATTTAATGTTGATATTGATCTTATTGAACCAAAAATTCCGTATCGTGAGACTATTCGCGGAAAAGGTGAATCCAAATACCGTCATAAAAAACAGTCTGGCGGAGCCGGTCAGTTTGCTGAAGTGTGGATGCGCATTGAACCAAAAGATCGTGGCGAAGGAATTGAATTTGTTGATTCACTTCGCGGACAGAATGTGGATCGTGTTTTTGTCCCATCTGTGGGAAAAGGGGTAAAAGCAGCCTGTGATGAAGGGATTCTTGCAGGGTACCGGGTTGTGGATTTAAAAGTGGATTTCTATGATGGAAAACAGCACCCGGTTGACTCCAAGGATATCGCCTTTCAAACTGCGGGGAAAAATGCATTCAAGGAATCATTTATGGCTGCCGAGCCCGGATTACTGGAACCGATTACCAATGTGGAAGTGAAAGTTCCGGAGGAGTATATGGGAGATGTGATGGGTGATATTTCTGGTCGGAGGGGCAAAATCATGGGAGTGGATTCTGATGGACATTTTCAAAAAGTAAAAGCCCAACTTCCACAAGCTGAACTCCATAATTATGCAACCAAGATACGATCTCTGACCGGTGGCCGCGGCTTTCATACCGAAACACACAGCCATTACGAAAATCTACCAAGGGAGTTTGAACAGAAAGTCATTGCAGCTTATAAACGTCAAAGAGAAGAATAAACTAATCGTTTTAAGTTATTTCCTTTCCCCATGAAAAAACTTTGGGCTCCGTGGCGGATTGAGTATATCCGTTCCCCGAAAGAGGATGGCTGTATTTTCTGCGATAAACCAGCCGGGGATAATGACAGGGAAGATTTGATTCTTTATCGTGGAGAGAAGGTCTTTATTCTTATGAATCTCTATCCCTACAATAATGCGCATCTTATGTTAGCACCCTATATTCATGTGGATAATACCAAGGAACTTGATGCGGACACATACAAAGAGATAATGGTGCTGGCAGATCAATCCATGGCAATCCTTAAGGAAACCATGGATGCGCAGGGATTTAATTTTGGAGCAAATATTGGTGCAGCCGCCGGGGCCGGAATTAAAGAGCATATCCACTTCCATATTGTTCCAAGATGGGCTGGAGATACCAACTTCATGCCGGTTTTAGGGCACACAAAAGTGGAGGTCCAGGGACTTCAGGAATGTTATGATTTATTGAGGCCTCATTTTGACCGTATCAAAAATAGATAAGTAACTATTTATGGATCTTTTTTCACATTCCTGGCTGCCTTTCATTTATCTGTATGGATTGGGAGGATTCCTCTTCGTTTTTGGAATCATTATAACCTTGAAAGCTGGATCATTTGATTTGCGCCGATATTCTCATAAAAAATGGATGTGGGTTCTGCTGTTTGGTTTTGTCTGGTATTTAGCAATGCATTTTCTTATGACGCTTGCTGCCCTTGGTATGATTTCTGTATATGCGGTGCCAATTATCTTGCTGCTGTTGGCAGTGGTATTTATCATTGTAACGGTTATTCTTAGAAAGAAAACAGGGGTATAATGGAACACACCGCTGCACAAACTTTCCATAATATCGGAACGACCACGGACTGGATTGTCATGGTGGTTTATTTCATTGCGATTATGCTTTTTGGCAGTTATTTCGGACGGTATACAAAAAATACATCAGATTTTTTCTTTGGTGGACGTCGATTCTCATGGTGGCTGATCACAATGTCTATTGTGGCAACCGGTGTGGGCAGTCACAGCTTTGTGAAGTACTCCGCTAAAGGATTTCAGCACGGGATTTCTTCGTCCATGACGTATTTAAATGACTGGTTTTTTATTGCCTTTTTCATGTTTGGCTGGTTGCCAATTATTGTGTATTCAAAGGTTCGTTCAATACCTGAATATTTTGAAAAACGTTTTAGTCCATCCGCACGATTTCTGGCAACCATCCTACTTCTTCTGTATATGATCGGATATATCGGCATTGGTTTTCTCACATTGGGAAAAGCGGTGATACCGATGCTTCCACAAGCATTTGTGATCTTTGGAACTACAGTTCCGATTACGCTTATGGGGGCGATTGTTGTGATCGCAATCATCACGGGGATTTACATTACATTTGGCGGTCAAACAGCTGTTATTTTCACCGATTTGCTCCAGGGATTCATCCTTCTTTTCGCTGGCCTGCTGCTTTTCTTTTTTGGTATTACCTACCTTGGCGGATTTGATATTTTCTGGAATTTGCTTCCGGTGGAATGGAAACTGCCGCTGGCGGATTTTAATCAGCCGGCGAATTTTAACTTTGTAGGAATATTCTGGCAGGATGCCATTGCAGGGTCTATCGGATTTTTATTTATGAATCAGGGATTAATTATGCGCTTTATGGCGTGTAAGAATGTGAATGAGGGGCGCAAGGCGGCAGCGGTAAATATTTTGTTTGTCCTGCCCATATCAGCAATTGTAGTTGGCAACGCAGGTTGGGTGGGGAAGGCAATATCCATTGCAAATCCTGATGTAATAAGCCCTGCCGTTTCTCCAGACCAAATCTTTGTGGTTGTAGCAAACATCATTGCAAGTCCAGGGATATTCGGGTTCATCATGGCAGCGCTGACAGCTGCTCTCATGAGCACGGTGGACACACTCATCAATGCCACAGCAGCGATTTTTATCAATGATGTGTACCGACCAGTGCAGAAGTTTTTAAAAAAGACGATTCGGACGAAAAGCGAAAGAGAACGCCAAGAACTGGGTGCAGCGCGTTATGCATCGATTGGTGTAACAGTACTTGGTGTGCTGGCTGTTTTGGCGTTTAAAAATTTTCCCACTGTTTACGAAGCGCACGGTTACTTCCACTCCACCCTGACACCACCGCTTGTTGTTGGAATTTTTCTTGGTGTATTCTGGAAAAAATTTACTCCTGCTGGAGTAATCACCACTTTTGTTGGAGGAGTTGCGCTGATGATTCTTGGAGCAAGATATCCTGGAATCCTGATTGCACCATTTGATCACGGGATCGAGATGAACCAATCGCATCCATATTCATATATTCGTGCATCGTACAATACACTTGTTTGCCTTGGGGTGGCTATTTTAGCTGTTTTTACTGGTCCATGGCAGGCTAAAACAGTTTCAGTATTGCAGAATAAACAGAATGGAAAAACAGCAATGAACGTTTTAACAGGATTCGTTATCTTTTTAATTGTATTGGTTACGTTCAATATTGCGAGTATCGATTTTCAGATTCTTGCTGCGCTTGGCATCATTATTCTCGTTCCATTTGTTGTAACTTATTTTGTGCAATATGATGAGGAGAAAAACACAAAAGGGTTGATAGCAGGTTCAATTGGTGAGGCCCGAAGGTATTTCAAAGACGGTGAGCCAAATGATGAAGAAGGGGAGAAGGTGTTTGTCCATTGGAAACAGATTGACGGTGATACTGCTGTCGTCCGTTTTTCGACAGAGGATATGGCAAAGATGAAAGCCCAGCCTGGAGACCTTGTATACCTGTCTGATAAGCGAAAATGGCTTGGTGGATTAAAGTCAATCCATTCAGTATTTGGAGAACCGCATGATGAACCTGGCGTGGTTTACATAACCGGTGAACAGATTGGTCATGGATTATTTGTTCCCGGGAGAATATTAGAAGCAGAAAAAGAAATGTAGTTTTGAGGACCTGAAATATTGTAATAAATTCGCCAGCTTTTCATACAGGACAATTTACCAATTCCGGAGTAGCTCAGTTGGTAGAGCAGGTGGCTGTTAACCACTTTGTCGGGGGTTCGAGTCCCTCCTCCGGAGCAAGAGTCTTTACCACTTAATTAACCTATATGGATACATGGTAGAGGGGAT